>NZ_QSFR01000001.1:168394-211864 GCF_003467925.1 Collinsella sp. AM43-1
TACCGCTGGTCAGCAGGGCGGCGGTATGTACTAAGGCCGACAAGGTCTAGAACTCCCACCGGGAATCCGGGGGCGTGACGGGGGCTTCTCTCCGGAACATTCCGCAGGACGCAAAGAGGCTCCGCAGCGCGAAGCGCGATGCGGAGCCTCTTTGCATGTCCGAGGACGTTCCGGAGAGAAGCCCCCGTCACGCCCCCGGATTCCCGGTGGGAGTTCTAGACCTTGTCGGCCTTAGTACATACCGCCGCCCTGCTGACCAGCGGTAGCAGCAGCGATAGCGTCCTCAAGCTGAGTGTTCTTGGGCACATCGGAGACGGTAGCCTCGGTGATAAGAATCAGGCTGGCGACAGAAGCAGCGTTCTGCAGGGTGACGCGGCTGACCTTGACGGGGTCGAGGACGCCCATCTCGATCATGTCGCCCCACTCGCCGTTGGCAGAGTTGAGACCCTGGCCGGCGGGCAGCTCGGCAACCTTGTCGACCACGACGGCGCCCTCAAAGCCAGCGTTCTTGGCGATGGTGGCGACCGGAGCAGTCAGAGCCTTCTTGACGATGTCGACGCCGATCTTCTCCTCGGGGTCGTCAAGCTCAACGGCGTCGAGCGCAGGAGCAGCGTCCATGAAGGCGACGCCGCCGCCGGCGACAATGCCCTCCTCGACAGCAGCACGGGTAGCCTGCAGGGCGTCCTCGACGCGGTGCTTGATCTCCTTGAGCTCGGACTCGGTAGCAGCGCCGACCTTGATGACGGCAACGCCACCGGAGAGCTTGGCCAGGCGCTCCTGGAGCTTCTCGCGGTCGAAGTCAGAGGTGGTGTTCTCCATCTCGCCCTTGATCTGAGCGATGCGGGCGTCGATGGCCTCCTTGGAGCCAGCGCCGCCGACGACGACGGTGTTGTCCTTGGAGATAGTGACGGACTTAGCGGTACCGAGCATATCGGCGGTGATGTCAGCGACCTTCACGCCCAGCTCGTCCAGAGCAGCCTGGCCACCGGTGAGGACGGCGATGTCCTCCAGGATGCGCTTGCGGCGATCGCCGTAGCCCGGGGCCTTGACGGCGCAGACGTTGAGGGCGCCACGGATCTTGTTGAGGACGAGGGTCGGCAGAGCCTCGCCATCGATGTCCTCAGCGATGATGAGCAGGCCACGGCCAGCGCGCTGGACAGCCTCGAGAACAGGCATGATGTCCTGGACGCTGGAGATCTTCTGGTCGGTGATGAGGATGTACGGATCCTTCATCACGGCCTCCATGCGGTCGTTATCCGTGACGAAGTAAGCGGAGACGTAGCCCTTGTCGAACTGCATGCCCTCGACGGTGTCGATGGTGATGTCGAACGTCTGGGAATCCTCGACGGTGATGACGCCGTCCTTGCCCACGACCTCCATGGCCTCGGCGATCTTCTCGCCGACCTCGGGGTCACCGGCGGAGATGGTACCGACGGAAGCAATCTGCTCCTTGGTCTCGACCGGCTTGGCCTGCTTCTTCATCTCGGCGACGGCGGCGTTGACGGCCTTGTCGATGCCGCGACGGATGGCCAGCGGGTTGGCGCCAGCGGCGACGTTGCGCAGACCGTCGTTGACGATGGCTTGAGCGAGCAGGGTTGCGGTGGTGGTGCCGTCACCCACGGTGTCGTTGGTCTTGGTGGCGACCTCCTTCACCAGCTGGGCACCCATGTTCTCGATGTTGTCCTCGAGCTCAATCTCCTTGGCAACGGAAACGCCGTCGTTGGTGATGGTCGGGGCACCGAACGTGCGCTGCAGGGCGACGTAGCGGCCCTTGGGGCCCATGGTGACGGTAACGGCGTCGGCCAGGGTGTTGACGCCCTTGGCGAGCTTAGCGCGGGCATCGGTGTTGAACGTAATGTTCTTTGCCATGGTAGGTAATCCTCCAAAAGAAATAAGACTCGCGCCGCCGCACCGAGTCATTTGCGGCGGGCGCGTTCAAAAGACGAATCGGGTGATTCCGGCCGAGGCTTAGGCCTCGACAACAGCGTAGATGTCGTCGGCGCGCATCAGCAGATACTTCTCGCCGTCGACCTTGACCTCGTTGCCACCGAACTTACCGTAGATGACAACGTCACCGACCTTGACGTCCATGGGGATGCGCTCACCCTTGTCGTTGACCTTGCCGGCGCCAACGGCAACGATGGTGCCACGCTGCGGCTTCTCCTGAGCGTTGCTGGCGATATACAGACCAGAAGCGGTCTTCTGCTCGGCCTCGTCGGGCTTGACCAGAACACGATCTGCAAGCGGCTTCAAAGACGACATGCTTGTTTCCTCCTTTGTGGGCCGCGCGGTCATGCCGCGCGGGTTAACCCATTTTGTTTGCGTACGCGTTGAATGGTACCCACGAATGGCGGGTTATACAACACAGAGTCAAAAAATCTTATTTTTTGGCACTTAGATTTTCTGAATGCCGGGGGATAACTTAGCGGTGGCTCCCGGGGCGGACCGGAGGGCATGAAGTTTGCTGCTCTACAGTCCTGCGCAAGACGGAAAGCACATTAAGTGCTTTCCTTTGCGTGCGGAACTCGCGACAAACTTCATGCCCTCCGGTCCGCCCCGGGAGGCAGGTTAACTAATTCGGGCCCGGTATTCAGAAAAGTCAGTGCAGCAAAATGGCGATGCGGATAGCGACATGTGCATGGTTTTCGCTGCGCGCACGGGTCCCCTGGGGAGCACCGTGCATTTTTGGGAGTATTCAGCAGACCAGGACGGCTGCATACGTGCCGGACACACCATATTGATCCCAAGGACGCCTTCGGCCAGCGATTTTGGTCGGCAGGCAAACCCCGTCAAGACAGAAAGGCATGCCTCGCGCCGCACCGGAGCCCAAAATGACGTCAATCTCTGCAACGTTACTCAGCCGCAGCGGCACAGGCAGAGCTCGCGGTGCTGAATACTCCGTTTTTGCACGGCGCGGGCGGGGGTACATCAGGATCCGGAAGAACATCCCAGCCTTTTTATGCAATTCGTAATGGAAAGCATGCAAAACACCTAGAGATAGCATTGCTGCTGTCCAAATTGGGCGCGCGGGGCAGCGGCGCCTCCGCCCCGCGCGCCCAAATCAAGCAGGGTGGGGACGCTCCTAACGAACCCCCATTGGCAAACAAACGCGGCTCGAGCGCCATCCCAAAATAGGCTGCACGAGCCGCGTTTAACGGTACGACATGAATATTAGCGCTCGTAAATCAAGTTGCCTGCCAAGTGGGTAGCCTGGACTTTGGTGGCTTGGAGCTCTTGGGGGTCGATGGTGAGTGGGTTTTGGTCCAGGACTACCAGGTCGGCGTATTTGCCGGGTTCCAGGCTGCCGAGGTTTTGCTCGTCGCCTGCCGCGTAGGCGCTGCCAAGCGTGTAGTTGCGCAGGGCCGTTGCCGCGTCGATACGCTCGCTCGGCAGCCAGCCGCCCTCGGGCCAGTGGCTGCGGGGATCTTGGCGCGTGATAGCCGTGTAGAGCACGTTCATGCTGGTAACGGCCGTGATAGGGCTGTCGGTACCGAAAGCTTGACGGATACCGCGCTGCTGATAAGTTGCGAACGGCCACATGATGCGGCTGCGTTCCAGGCCCAGGTCGCGCTCCGGGCCACCCGGGTCGAGCGTGATGTGGCAAGGCTGGCTCGAGGCAATGACGTTGAGCTTGCGCAGACGATCGATGTCCTCGGGCAGCAGATTCTCCAAATGCTCAAGCGTATTATGGCCGTGCGGGGGCAAACCGTAGAGCACTGCCGCCTCCTCAAAGATATCGAGTGCGGCATGGATGGCGCCGTCGCCGATAACGTGGATGCGCACGGTGTGGCCGCGCTCGGCTGCCGCCAGGACCAGCTTGCGCATGCGCTCGACGGGAACCGTCAGACGGCCCTGGTCGCCCGGGAAGCGCGGGTTGGTATAGGGATCGGTGAGGTATGCGGTGTGCTCGCTCGACACGCCATCGAAGAACTGCTTAAAGCCCGGCGCCGAGAGCAACGCATTGTTTGCGTAGCGGGTCTGAAGTTCTTCCAAGCGCGATTGGTCATCCAACAGCGTGGGGAACAGGTGGGCGCGAATGCCCAGCTTGCCAATCGCCTGAAGCTTGTCGTAGACGTCGTCGCGGATAAAGTCACAGCCCGGCATGGGCATGAGCGACATGTCGCAAATCGAGGTAATGCCCTGCTCGGCCATGCGTTTCATTTGGTCGGCATACGCGCTCGCGATGCGATCCTCGCCCAGCCACTCAAGACAGCGCGGCAGCAGCTGCATGGCCGCAGCCTCGTGAGCGATACCCGTGAGCTCGCCATTTGCATCCTTGTCGTAGCTGCCACCCGCCGGCGGCTCGCTGTCGCGCGTCACGCCGAGTGCCTCGAGCGCGCGGCTGTTGAGCCACAGCGTGTGCCCGTCGCCCGAGTACATAACGCAGGGACGATCGGGAAATGCCGCATCGAGGGAGGCCTTGGTAGGGTGCTCGGGCGGATCCCAGCGGTAATCGCGCCAGCCCTGCGTCACGACCCAGGCGTCGTCGGGCAGGTCCTGGGAAAACTTGAGCGCGTCCTGCACCAGCGCCGCCTCGGACGTGCCCATATCCATGAGCATATACGGTGAGGAGCCAACCGAGGTATGGAAGAAATGCAGGTGCGCATCGTGGAAACCGGGGCAGACAAACTGCTCGCCGTAATCGACCACCGGCGTGGCGGCAGGTGCGGCGTCAATCACGTCATCGGGCGCACCGACTGCGACGATGCGATCGCCCGCGATGGCGATCGCCAGCTCGCGGGCGGTATCGATACCGTCTTGCGCGGTAAAAACGTTCTTGGAGCGGATAATCCGATCGATATGTTGCATGGGCATCCCCATCTCTGGCAGGAAATTCAACACCCCCGAGTGTACTCCCCCGCCCTTGCAACAAAACTCCAAGCGGCAAACGGCAACTTTACCAGCCCTAGCGGCAGGTGGCATACTGGAGAGAGCCTGTACGATTTTGCGATCAACCCAGCAAGGAGCAAATCGACCATGACGAAAACCAAGGCACAGCAGATTATGGCAGCAACCGAGGTTCGCGCGGCAAACGACGTCACCGCGGCCATCCAAGATATCGCCGCCGAGTTTGAGCCCTATATCATCAAGCAGCGCCGGCACTTCCATAAGCACCCGGAGCTGAGCCTTGCCGAGGAGCGCACGACCTCCGACATCGCCAACCAGCTCGACGCCATGAATATCCCCTACGAGCGTCCACTCAAGACGGGCCTGGTGGCGACGCTTCGCGGTACCGCGCCGGACGCCTACCGCGAGGACGGCACGCCGCGCCGCCGCATCCTGCTGCGCGCCGACATCGACGCCCTGCCCGTCACCGAGCAGACCGGCGAGGAGTTCGCCAGCGTCAACGAGGGCTGCATGCATGCCTGCGGCCACGACTGCCATATCGCCATGATGCTCGGCACGTTGCAGATTCTGCGCCACATGACCGATGACATCCACGGCGAGATTCGTATCGTATTCCAGCCCAGCGAGGAAAACGGCCAGGGCGCCAAGCTCATGATCGGCACGGGCGTACTCGATGGCGTCGACGGTGCCTATGCCGCGCACATCTGGAGCGAGGTCGATGCCGGCACCGTGAGCTGCGAACCCGGCCCGCGCATGGCCAATACCGACTGGTTCCGCATCGACGTTCGCGGCACCTCGTGCCATGGCGCCATGCCCCAGCGCGGCCACGACGCCGTTATGGTGGCGGCAGAGATTGTCAACGCCCTGCAGACCATCGTCTCGCGCGAGATTAGCCCCTACGAACCCGCCGTCATCACCGTCGGCGAACTGCACGGCGGCACCGCGCGCAACGTTATCGCCGGCACGGCGTACCTCGCCGGCACGGTGCGCACCTATGGCGACAAGACGCATGAGGAGATGCCCGAGCTTATGCGCCGCATCGTGGAGCACACCGCAGCAGCACTAGGTGCCGAGGCCGAACTCACCGACTACACCATCGCCAACTACAAGGTCGAAAACGATGCCGCCTCGAGCGAGCGCTGCCGCCAAGCTGTGCTCAAGTGCCTGGGCCCCGCAGGCGAGGGCCATTACCGCGGCACGCTTTCGGGCGAGGACTTCTCGGAGTACCTGCGCCGTGTGCCGGGCGTGCTCGCCTTTGTTGGCACGCGCAACCCCCAGATCGGCGCCACCTATGCCCAGCACTCCTGCTTCTACAAGATCGACGAGAGCGTGCTCGCCAAGGGATCCATGGTAGCCGCCCAGTATGCCATCGACTTTTTGGCCGAGCCCACACAAGAAGAGCTCGACGGCCCCACGATCGCCGCGGTTGCCGAGACCAATCCCGACCTGGCCGCCAAGCTGCGCTCTGCCAAGGCAACGGCCGCCGAGGCCCGCGACGCCATGCACGACGCCCGCACCGCCCGCCATGCTGCCATCAAGGGCATCCACGATGCGCGGGCTGCCGCTCGCCACGAGGAGAAGCGCGACGAGTAGCCGTCACGCCCACCCATAACAACCTGGCTAGAGCAAAGCGGGGGCGAACGTTATCTCAACGTTCGCCCCCGCTTATGTGTCGACCGCTTTTCTAGCGCGTCCTCCGTCACGACAGGTAAGAGCGAAGGATGGTGAGCCAGCGTGGGGTTTCGAGGTGGATGATATCGGTGGGAACTCCGGCGGGAGCGTGCCCACCAAAGAGCAGGCCCGCGTCTGCCGGGTTGATAAGACGCACGATCCATACGGCAACGACCAGCACACACAGAACAATAACCGCAATGTCGATGCCACGCTTTAGCTTGCTCGATGCCACCTCCTCGCGCACGAACGCGAGCGCAAACGCAATCGGCACCACCCAAAACAGCGGATGGTAGGCAAAGGCCGCCGAAAAATCGAGGCGCAGCGCCGCCAGCCAGGCCCTCGTCATGCCACATCCCGGACAGGGAATGCCCGTCATCAGGCGAAACACGCAGCCGATATCGAGCAGGTAAAGTGCGAGCCAGGCGACAAAGAGCGCGCCGATGCAAGAAAGGGCGCGGCGAATGAGCTCCGCCGCGCCCTTATGTCCCCGAGAGCTGTTCACGCCGCTCTTGTCGTTAGGCACGAGCGCCAAGACGGGCGTTGTAAGCCGTTGCCATGGCATTGGTGTTCTTGATGATGATGTTCATGGCAAAGATGGGGCCAAGGCCGCACAGCAGCGCGCCGACAATCTGCCACATAAGAACGGTGGTGCCGTTCTCCTGGAACATCAGGCCATAGCGAGGGGCATTAGCCTGCAGGCGGTTACCAATCTTGTAGTACCAGTAGAGTCCGTAGAAGCCGCAGGTCACGAACGACAGCAAGATGAATGCTGCCAGACCCGGCGTGGAATCGCCGTCATCCTGGCACATGACATTGATGTCGCGGGCAAGGCAATAGAGGAAGTAATACGAATAGATGCCGCAGGTCACGATGGAAAGCAGGAGCCAACCGATCACGCCACGGTCGGTCTTAATCGGAGCATAGCCCATCGGGGCAGGCGCAGGCTGCTGAGCATACTGCTGCTGGCCGGCGTACTGCTGCTGCCCGGTGTACTGCTGCTGAGGCTGGGGCTGAACTGCCTGAACCGGAGTGGGCTGAATCTGCGTGGGCTGCGGAGCAGGCTGGGGCTGAGGTGCGGGCTGCGGAGCAGGAGCAGCGGAAGCGGCACCGATGGCAGAACCGCAGACAGGGCAGAATTTGGCATCATCCGAAATGGGAGAACCACAAGTGGGACAGAACATAAGCTTCTCCTTTTCCTAAGGCGTTGCACGCCTTCAAACCTTACACGTCTATGTTCTCAACAATAGCCGCGACGTTGTTGCGCAACATTGACCAATTTCCGAGATTTTTTTCTGCAACCATTTTCCCAGGTATTTTCTTGCTTCCGCGGTAGAAAAAGGCGCCCCGGGCTCAGTTGCCCAGGGCGCCTCGACCGACTATTCGGTTTGATTGTTTTCGGCAGCAGGACTATCGCCCGGCTCATCCGCCGGCGTGGCAACGGCATTCCAATCGGGTTCCGCAGGCGTCGCCTCGGGCGCCGGTGCGGGGGCAGGGACAGGTGCAGGCTCGGGTGCCGGGGCAGGCTCGGGTGCCGGGGCAGGCTCGGGTGCAGGTGCGGGTGCCGGGGCAGGTGCAGCTCCAGTGGCGGCCGTGGGATTGAACCCCGCAGGAGCAGGCTTCTTCTCACCCGGGAGCACAAACGTCAGGACATCGTCAGTATCCTCATCGACCCACTCGCTGGCATGGCGCGCTGCCCAGTAACCAATGGCGCGATACTTGAGCATCGTGCCAAACACATTCAGGAACACGGTAACAAAGGCGACGATCATCAAGAACAGGATGAGCGTAATGCCGCCACCCTCAATGATTGCCTCAAGACCCGTGGGGCGATAGTAATAGCTATACATACCAAACGTAGCAATGGCGCCAAAGATGGCGGTGAAAATCCAGGTGATGATATTGGAAACAATGCCCGTCAAAAACTCGGGGAGAATCGATGCGCAGAACAACTTGCCCAGGTTGGCCTTATAGGACTTCCAAACCTTCTCGAGCGAAAATGCGCTTTCCACGCGGCCGGCGACTGCAAAGTGCATCACAGCGGCATCGCCAAACATCTTAAAGAAGATGCCCAGCACAAACGAGACGAACAGGGCAAAGACAAGCAGTCCCATCGAACCGATGAGGGCACCCTCAAGACCGCTCGAACCATAGAAATAATATGAACCGACAGCACCGATTACGGCGCTCTCAAGCACCGAGAACACCACACCAATCACGGGAATAATGGCCACGAACTCGAGCACGCCTGTAATGACAGACGAGAAAATGCCCAGGCCAAACGAGGTCGAGCGCAGCAGCGGGCGCTCCATACCGTTATCGTCCTTGAGCGACAGGTCGCGGCCCCACTCGATAGCAAAGCCCGCGCCGCACACGCTTGCCACGTAAGCGAGCAAAAAGCCAATGGCCGCCGCGATGCCACCGATAACGGGGATAAACAGCACCAGCACCGACACGACGCAGATCAGCGCCGGCAAAAAGGCAATCTGACATACGCGAACCAGGGCACCGGGAACCTTAATCATGTCGTTGAAGGCCTGCGCCATGCAGCCCTTGGGCACGTTCATAGCCGGCTGGGGCGCAACGAACGGCTGCGGCTGGGGCTGGCCCTGCGGGACAGAACCGGCAGCGACATGGGGGGCCTCGGTATTAGGAGCACCGCACACGCCGCAGAACTTGTCGTTATCGCCCATGGGGGCGCCACACTGCGAACAGAACATCGAGATCATCCCTTCGTATCTTGAGCGAATCATCTGGATCGCAAACGATGTCTTTGGCATCATTATCACCCAATGTGGGGACAAATACTCCAACATGACGCATTTGCAATGCGCAGGGCGCTATTCGATTGTTTGATGAGCTCGACCGCGTTAGTTCGTTCCGCGGAAACCCTTGCCGACGATCTCGGAGCTGTCGACAATCGTGATAAAGGCACCCGGATCGACTTCGCGCGCATAGCGGCGCAGTTGCACGGCCTCGCGACGGCTTAGCACGCTCATGATCACCGTCACGCACTTGCCCGAGAAAGCACCGTAGCCGCGGCTGATAGTCGCCGTACGGTTGAGATGCTTGACGATAAACTCCTCGACCTTAAGGGGCTCGGAGCAAATGACCGTGCAGACTTTACGCAGGTGGATGCTCTCGATGGCTTTGTCGACCACAAGCGTCTTGGCAAACAGGCCGAGCACGCAATACAGACCGACGCGCGGGCCGTACAAGAAGGCCGCGATGGTCACGATGCCGATATCGACCAGCAGCAGCGCACGGCCGATCTCAAGCGTCGTGCGGCGTTTGAGAATCATGGCGAGGATGTCCGTGCCGCCCGTCGAGGCGCCAATATCAAAGACGATGGCGCTGCCGAGCGCCGGCAGAATCACGGCAAAGCACAGGTCGAGCCACATATCGCCCGTCATCGAGACATCGGTCGGAATAAAGAGCTCAAACAGCGAAACATAGGCGGACAGCGCAAACGAGGCGAAGACGCTCCACAGGATTGCCTTGCGCTCCAAAAAGATAAAGCCCAGAACGACCAGGACCGCATTGATAATCCACATAAAAACGCCGACGGGCAGGGTCGGGAACAGCGTGGACAGAATGACCGACACGCCCGAGGTGCCGCCAAAAGCAAAGTGATTAGGGGTTTTAAACGCAACGATGGCAAAGGCCGTGAGGATCAGACCCAAATTGAGCTCGGCAAAAAAGCGCGGAAAGCCCGGCTCCTGACTGCGCTTGCGACCAGCGCGCTCGCCCCGCTCGATAACATCGCGATCGACCACGCGCTCCATCGGCACTACGGGAGGACGATGCACCTCCTCGGCAGCACGCGACGCCGCCTCTGCCGCAGCGGCCTCAATCGCCCATGCCTTGCTTTCTGTTTCGTGCTCGTCGGCCATTACGGCAACCCCTCGTTAACAATTTGGAAACAATGCGCCCATTAGAGTAACGCGGAACGTGGGGATTGCAACCCTTAGTTAGACGAGCGGTATGACTATATCGGGAGCGTACAAAAACGGCCGGCCACGCTTTTGCTTGCGCGGTCGGCCGTTTAATGTTTTCGCAGATAAAACCTGCCAAAACAAACCTGTCCCTTTTTGGAAGGTTATTCGTGCTGGCTGGTGCGGTGCTCGTACTCCTCGGGGGTGATGACATCCTCGATGCGCAGGTTGACGCCCGCCACCTCAAGGCCAGTCATCGCGGCAAGGCGCTCGGTGACACGTGCCTTAACATCGTCGAAGATCGCGGGCGCATAGGCGCCGTACTCGATGATGACGGAGATGTTGACGACCACGCGATTATCGTCGGTGACCTCGACCGTCACGCCCTTGGTCAGATTCTCGGCACCAAACTGCTCCTGCACAAAGTGCATGAGGTTACCCTTCATGCCCAGAACGTGCGGAACCTCGCGGGTGGCCATGGCAACGATCTTCTCGATCACGCCGTTGGAATAGGTCAGCGAGTCCTCGGACTCGTCCGCCTCCTCGTCGTCCTCGTCCGCCTCGTCTTTGGACTCGGCCTCGACGAGCGTCTCGTCCTCGAGCGTTACGTCCTCCGCCTCGGCGGCGACGGCCTCGTTCGTCTCGAGCTCGGTATCGGCCACATCGACCTTCGTGTTAAAAGCCATGGTTCCTCCTTATGCCTGCCACGGATGCGACAGTCGAATACATATTAGCGGCCGCTAAACAGACGGCCGAAGAAGTTAACGATACCGTTCTCGCCGTCGCGAATCTGGCCGATCACGGCGCCGATCAGCACAAAGAATGCGATGACAAGCGTGTCCCACAGGCCCAACGTAAGTACCAGCACGGCGAGGATAAAGCCTGCCACGGCGCCGAGCGTAGTGTTGGGGTGGCGCACGGCGTAGCTCCAGATAGCGGCGCCCGTACCTTTGATGAGACCCATGGCCTCGTCAAAGTCGTTGGCGGCGCTGTCGTGCTGCTCGCCGGCCTCGGGCTTGGTGTCGGCGGACTCGCCTGCCGGCATAGCGTTCTGATCGATCGTCAGGCGCGGCGTGCGGGCGGTCTTGTCTTGGTTGGTATCACTCACCGGAAACCTCCACGGTCTGGACGGTAGTCTTGGACGGCAAAAAGCGAACGCGCGCAGTCGTGCCCGGCGTACCGAGCATGGTGTCGCAGGCCCGCTCGATACGCTGCTGCATCGCAGTGGCAAGGGAAGCAACGTCTTTATCATCGAGCGCGATGGCTTCGACCTTAAAACGAACGTGCGATTCGTCGGAACCCTGAACACGCGCCTCGATATGCTCGACCATCACGCGGTCATCGCGTTCGGCAGCAGCGCGGGCACACGAGGAGAGAGCCGCGAGCGTGACCTCGATATTGCGCTCCCCTGCCGGATGCACGCAGGACGGCTCGCGACGCGCGAACATCAAGCGGAAAAAACCGATGAGCACGCCAAGCGCCACGATGGCGGCGCACACCGTAACGACGACGCGAGGCATGGTGTCACGCAATAGCAGCATAAAGCGATACGTATACGGTCCCCAGAACTGGCAGACAAGCGTACCCAGCGCCACGATGGCGGCGGCAAGATACACGATCGCTAGGGCTCGTTTGAGTACGCGCACGCGCGCTCCCTTCAGGTTTCGGTCCACAGAATGCAAAACGATTCGCATCATTATAAAAGAGCCGGGTCCGGTGCCATACGCACGCGGATCCGGCTCATCTATTCCACGAGGCTTGCATGCTCGCTTCATTATGCCCAGATATGCACGGCTTAACCCGTGCAGGCGCTACTCCTCCTCGAGGGCAGCGATGACCTCGTCGGTCATGTCCATGGTGCTGTAGACGTCCTGGACGTCGTCGAGCTCCTCGAGACGGTCGATGAGGCGCTGAACCTTCTTGGCGTCGGTACCGGAGACCTCGGTCGGGGTGGTCGGAACCATGGTGGTCTCGGAACCCTTGACCTGGACGCCCTGCTCCTCGAGTGCCTTGGAGACAGCCATGACGTCGTTAGCAGCGGTCCAGACGATCCACTCCTCGCCGGCGTCCTCGTAGTCCTCGCCACCGGCCTCGGCGATGGCCATCATGAACTCATCCTCGTCACCGGCAGCACCGTTGGCGATCATGGTCTCCTTCTTGGCGTTCTCGTCCAGGATCTCCTTGGCGACGACGATCTGGCCCTTGCGCTCAAACTGGAAGGCGACGGAGCCGGAGGTGCCCAGGTTGCCACCAGCGTGGGAGAAGGCGGAACGGACATCGGCGGCAGTACGGTTGCGGTTGTCGGTCAGGCAGTCAACATAGACGGCAACACCGGCGGGACCATAGCCCTCGTACACGATGTTCTCGTAGACGGCGGCATCGGCACCCGAACCAAAGGCCTTGTCGATAGCGGACTTGATCTTGTCCTTGGGCATGGACTGAGCCTTGGCCTTAGCAACGGCAGCGGCGAGGCTGGCGTTGTTCTCGGGCAGCGGGTCACCGCCGAGACGGGCAGCAACGGTGATGTTGCGGCTCAGCTTGGAGAAGAGGGCGGAACGCTTGGCGTCCTGCGCGCCCTTACGATGCTTGGTTGTGGCCCACTTAGAGTGTCCGGACATACGTGTCTCCTATCGGTTTTGACCTAAAGCCCAGCGCAGATGCTCGGGCAATATAAACAAACGTCGTTATGATATACCTACTGGCCTGCGAGATAAACCCCAAAATGAAGGCGTCGTGATGATGCCATCCTTTGGTGCAAAGCAACCTGTCCCCTTTGCACCAAATTAGGACCAGAGAAGGTCGCTGCGAGTGATGGTGGCACCGATGGCAAAGGGCATGCAGGCGATAACCGGATACAGGTAGCGCATATAGGTCGAACCGTTGCAGGGACCGATCAGACACACGGCGAGCACGCCCAGCAGCGGCACCCAGATCGCCAGCGCACGCCATGAATGACGTCGCAGCAGGTAGACCACCACGGCGATCATAATCCACACATAGGTGGCCGAGCTCATGGTGAGCGAGATAAACGGAATGCGCTGCACCGCCACGCGATACAGGTTGATCAGGTGGTCGCACCAGCGCACAACCTTGCTATCGACCGGATGGAAGTCAAAGTACTTGAGGTTATCGGGCTTCGCCATAATCTCGGCACTGCGCGCCGTGCTGTAGACCCACGCATCGCGGGCACTCGGATAAAAGTAGCCGTAGTAGTTATTGATGAGCGCCGAGATGTAGCACTCGGGATCCTTTTTGAACATCTGCGCCCAGACCTCAAAATAGGCCTTGATGTCCTCCTGCGAAGCGTACTCGTTAAAGCAGTTCTTGACGGCGTCGGACTTGTCGGGGTTGTAACGGCGGCCCAGATTGTCGTACTTGAGCACACGGTCGATCACGGCACGCTCATCGTCGGTCACCAAGCCGTCGCAAGGAGCCTCCACGATAGTGCCGTCCTCCTTAACCGTAGGGTTGACACCCGAGTTGAGGCCGTCGTGCTTTTGGACGAAACGAGCCGTCTGCTGGAACGGAATCGAGAGGATTTCGCGCTTGGAACCAGGCGTAATGTCGTGCGCCGGCATAAAGACCTTGGTGAAGTACATATTAGAGGCAAGGCAGAGTGCAAGCACCGCAAGAACTCCCATCCAGCGGAAACGCGGGATGGAGCCCGAAGGCGCAGCACCAGCCTGCTTGGCTGCGCGACGAGCCACATGCGCGTCCCATGCGCAAAACGCCGCCGCGATTACGCATGCCGCCAGGGGAAACACCAGGCCGCCGTTGCGCAGAAACGTGGAACCCATGGCAACCAGAGCGAGCAGCAGCCAGTCATGGCGCGCAAAGAGCACGGGCCTCTGTTCGCCCGCACGCTCGGCATTGGCATCGCGACGGGGCAGGCCGCATGCCACGAGCTTCACGGCCTGCACCAACAGCACCAAAAACGCGTCGGCAAACAGCACATCTTTGGTAAGCAGGGCCGCGTAGTTGGAGAACATGGGCATAAACACAAAGAACAGCAAGATCACGCCGCGGACCGGCAGACTCACGCCCAGCTTGCGCAGCGACGAGATGGAATAGGCCATGCAGGCGGCCGTAATGACGAACTGAGCGCAGGTGTAGATGGCAAGACCTGCGTTGGCACTGTTGAACAGTGAAAGCCCCAGCTGGACGCACGAACCGATGATAGCCGTGTGCACCACGGGGTGATGTCCGTTGAGCAACACATTGGGATTGAGCAGACGCAGGTAGTCACTCGTGCCGTTGGGGTAGTTGAACCACTGGCGAATCTGCGCACCGGTGTCCCCCATAAAAAGGCCGGGCAGCGAAGCGATGAGCGTGGGCGCCCAGGCGACCATAAGCACCAGGAAGGGCCCGACAAAGGGATGGACCGAAAGCACGGCGTGAGCCACACGCCATACGCGGCCAAAGTGCGCTTCGGAAAACGGAATGCGCCGAGAGCTCAGCCAATCTAGACACTCAAAAGCCAGGTAGAAGGCAACGACCGCCAAGAGCATCCAGCCCGCACCGCCTATCCAGGCGCAGATGATCCGAGCCTTGTCGCCGAGTACGATCTCGGCAGAATCGGTGAGGTCGTAGCTGCGGCCAAACACCATGCAGACGGCAAAGAACAGCGACGGAAGGATCACCGAAGGACGCCAAGCATCGCCGCGGCCAAAGAATACGTAGCGAAACGGCAGAGTGAGCAGGCAGGCAAGCGCAAGCAGCATGACCGCGTCGGTATGGCCGGCAAACGAGAGGAGCACCTCGTAGCACACGTACAGCATGCCCGAGGCTTTGGGGTCAATCGCCAAGACTGCGTTGCTCGAGACCGGCGCGGGATCGATGGAAAACGCCGTGGTCGCCAACAGCGCGAGCAGAAATGCGATGAGCGTCTGCTTGGCGGGGTAGCGCTTAAACCAGACGATGCGGGCAGCGTCGCGCGCAGCCGTTGTGGAGAGGTCGGAATCCTTCACAGTCCAAAGAGCCTTTCTAGAAACCTATCAAACTCGGCAAAACCACCACAAAGGTGCCTGCCCCCTTTGTGGTGGTTAGGCGTCGAGGTAGATGCGCTGGGGGCGATTGCGGTGTCGGGCGAAGATGATGAGCACCAGGCCGGCAATCACGAGCGGCAAACTCAGCAGCTGACCCATGGTGATGACGCCGCCCAGCAGATAGCCCAGCTGCGCATCGGGCACGCGCACGAACTCAACGAGAAAGCGGACGATGCCGTACCCCATCACGAACACGCCCATAAACGTACCCTGGGGCAGCAGTGGCTTTTTGCGGCTGAGCACCTGCAGGATGCAAAAGAGCACAATGCCCTCTAGAAACGCCTCGTAGAGCTGGGAGGGATGGCGCGGCATATCGCCCGCGGTGCCGCCAAAGACCACACCCCAGGGCAGATCGGTCGGCTTACCCCACAGCTCGCCGTTGACGAAATTGGCGCAACGTCCCAGGCACAGCGCCAGCGGGGCGCCGATCACGGCAAGGTCGGCGACGGTCCAGGCGTCGAGCTTATACATGCGGCACACGATGATGCCGCCCAAGATGCCGCCCACCAGGCCACCGTGGAAGCTCATGCCGCCCTCGTTGGTGGCAAAGATCTCGAGCGGGTGGGTCCAATAGTAGCCATCGCCGTAAAAGACGACGTAAAACAGGCGCGCGCCGATGATGAGGCCAAAGACCGCGCCGACCACGACGCTCGTCAGGTCATCAATCGTAATGTCGAAGCCCCAACGACGCTGCGTGCGGTACATAACGACCGCCGTGAGCAGAGCGCCGACCACGTAGGCCAGGCCGTACCAGTAGATGGTGATGGGGCCCGCCGAGATCGCGACGGGATCAAGCATATGGTAGAGGTCGTTGAGCATATCGATCCCCTGCTCCCTACATACAAATGCGGCCGCGGGCCTTACGCTCGCAGCCGCATATTTGGACGTAACGTCTATGCGGAGCGTACCGTCCGCAGCTTTCGCATCTTAGAACGGCGCGTACTCGTCGTACAGGTCCTCGGCCTCGCCGGAAGCATTGACCTGCTCAACGCGGGTAACGCCGGGCACATGCTCCTTCAGGATGCGCTCGATACCCATGGAAAGGGTTAGCGAGCTCATGGGGCAGCCGGCGCAGGCGCCCTGCAGCTCCAGCTTGACAACGCCCTCGTCGTCGACGCCCACGTACTCCATATCGCCGCCATCGGCCTGCAGGTTGGGGCGAATCTCTTCAAGAACCTTCTTAAGCAGCTCTTCGTTAACAGCCACAGGGGCTCCTTTCTCACAATAACGCGGGCACGCCCGCGGACAGGGGCTATGTTACTACAGCCATGTACCCGCTTAGGCGCCAGCCATGCGTGCGGACACGACTTTCACGAGCAGTCAATTTGGGACGGGTCTCTTTTGGCTGTTTTGCCGCCAGCTGGCGTTGGCACGCGCTACTGCTGAGTCTGCTCCCCGGTACCAATCTGGACATCGACGATGACCTGGCGGTAGCTGATGCCGCAGGAGTCGAGAATGCGGCGGCTGATACGGCCGTCATCGGTGTCGGCATACTTATTGTCCAGGTAGACGACCTCGCCCACGCCCACCTGCGCCAGGATCTTGGCGCAGTCGTGGCACGGGAACAGCGTGACGTAGACCGTGGAACCCTCGAGGTCCTTGAGCGAGCCACGGTAGTTGAGCACGGCGTTGGCCTCGGCATGGACCACGTAGTTGTGCTTGTCCTGCAGCGGGTCATCGCTCGTACCCCACGGGAAAAAGTCGTCGTTGAGCGCCGAGGGCGTGCCGTTGTAACCCACCGAAAGGATGCGGTGGTTGGTGCTGGCGATGCATGCTCCCACCTGCGTGTTGGGGTCCTTGCTACGGCGCTGCGCGGCGATGGCCACGCTCATAAAGAACTCGTCCCAGCTAATAACGTCGCGGCGCTTGCCCGACGCGGTTTGATGAAGATCGTCCGACATGGCAGACACCTCCGAAATCGCAATAGTTTGGCCCATTGTAGCAGGTGAAAGGTAGGGGCGCTTATCCCACCAGCCCCTCGCCCTACGCGCGGCGGGGCTTTTGGTTGATGCGGTAGAGCTCGGCGAGACCCCGCAACGTCAGCGCGTCGTCTACCGTCAGGCTATGGCCGACCAGCGCCGCAAGTGCCTCGGCATCGTCGCCGGTAATGACGATGGGCACATCGCCCTCCCCCGCGGCCTTGGTCGCGCGCATCTCGGCAAGCACCATGTCGAGCATGCCGTCGATGCGGGCTACCTCGCCCAAAACCACACCCGAGCGCATGGCCTCACGCGTGTTGTGGCCGATTACATGTGTGGGCGCCGAGGGCTCAACCTGGGGTAGGCGCGCTGCTGCCGCCGAGAGCGAACGGGCGCCGAGTGCCAGCCCCGGCGCGATAACGCCGCCCACAAAGGTACCGTGCGCGTCGATGACCTCGATATTGGTCGTCGTGCCCAGGTCAATCACGATGCACGGCGACCCGTAGACGGCGCGGGCCGCCACGGCATCGGCGATGCGGTCGGGGCCGATCTCGGCCGGATCGTCGTAGTGCACGGGCATGCCGGTCTTAAGTCCCGGCCCCACGGTGAGCACGCGCCCCGTGCAGGTGCGGGAAAGTGCCGCCTTCCACGGGCGCTCGAGCGCCGGGACCACGCAGCTCAGCACAGCAGCCGCGGGCACAAGCGCACCCGGCATGCCCGCATCGGCCGCCAGTGCGGCCATGACCTGCACGAGACGCATGCGCGCCTCGTCTGCTGTGATGCTCGACGGCGTGGTGATCTCGCACGTCGCAAGCGGACATTCCTGCGCCGCGGCCGAATCCTCTGCAAACAGGCCAAAGCGAATGAACGTGTTGCCCACGTCGACCGTCAATATATATGCGTACCCATTAAGCATCGTCGGCGCTCCTTTCGTCTGTCCAGCAGTATATCGCCTACCTAAACCAGTCATCCCAAAATGACTAGCTTGCGGCTATACTGGTGCGCGGTCGTTTGCGAGCTCACGCGGCGGCCCTTGGTAACCCGACTTCCCGCGCCGTATCCGTAACGGCGCTCCCGGGGGAAGCGGATATACGCAAAGGAGTTTTATATGAGCAATCCCTCGAACCGCACCTCGATGCGCGGTCAACTTACGCTGCGCGGCGTCGTCATCGGCGTCCTTGGCTGCGTGATCATCACGGCAAGCTCGGCCTACACCGCCCTCAAGATGGGCGCACTCCCCTGGCCGATCGTCTTCGCTGCCGTCATCTCGCTGTTCTTCCTTAAGCTCATGGGCAACGCCAGCCTCAACGAGGCAAACGTCACCCACACCATCATGTCAGCAGGCGCCATGGTCGCCGGCGGTCTGGCGTTTACCATCCCGGGCGCCTGGATGCTGGGCTATGCCGACCAGATCAGCTGGCTCGACATGTTCATCGTGGCACTCGCCGGCACCATCCTGGGTCTGCTGGCCACGGCACTCATCCACCGTCACTTTATCGTGGACGCCGCGCTGGAGTTCCCCACCGGCAACGCCGCAGCTCAGACCCTGCGCGCCACCGAGGCCGGCGGCAAGACCGGCAAGCAGCTCTTTGGCTCCATGGCCATCGCCGGCATCTACAGCGTGCTTCGAGACGCCCTGGGCGTGGTGCCCAGCATGCTGTGCACGCTCAATATCCCCGGCGTTACCTTTGCCATCTACAACTCGCCCATGTTGCTCTCCGTCGGCTTCCTCGTGGGCTTCGCCCCGGTCGCATTCTGGTTTGCCGGCGCGCTACTGGGCAATTTTGGCATCATTGTCGGCGGCACCGCTACCGGTCTGTTTGACGTTATGACCGCACAAGGCATTGTTAAGTCCCTGGGTATGGGCCTTATGATGGGCTTTGGCGTCGCCGTCGTCCTCAAGGACATCCTGCCGCAGGTCGCCGGTATCGTCCGCGGCCTTGCCGCCGACAGCTCCACCGACACCGACGAGCAGTCGCTCATCTCGGGCTCCCTTAAGCTCGACGCCGGTATCATCGGCCTGGGCGCTGCCGCCATCGCCGTGATCATCGCCATTGTGCTCGACCTTGGCCCCGTTCCTGCCGTCATCGTCACGCTGTTCACCTTTGTCACCACCATCATGAGCGCGCAGAGCTGCGGTCAGACGGGCATCGACCCCATGGAGATCTTTGGCCTCATCGTCATGCTCATCGTTGCCGCCTTCGCGCAGCTCGCTCAGGTCAAGCTGTTCTTTATCGCCGGCATCGTGGCCGTAGCGTGCGGCCTTGCGGGCGACGTCATGAACGACTTTAAGGCCGGCGCCGTGCTGGGCACCAACCCGCGCGCACAGTGGATCGGCCAGGCCATCGGCGGCATCGTGGGCGCCCTGGTCGCTGCCGCCGTCATGGTCGCGCTCGTCACCGCCTATGGTCCGGACGCCTTTGGTCCCGACAAGAGTTTCGTTGCCGCACAGGCAAGCGTCGTCGCCACCATGGTCTCGGGCATCCCGAGTGTGCCGTGGTTCGCAGGCGGCTTTATCGCCGGTATCGTCATGTACTGGCTCGGCATTCCAGCCATGATGATCGGCCTGGGCGTGTACCTGCCGTTCTATATGTCGCTCACGGCCTTCTTGGGCTCCTGTGTCAAGCTCGCTTACGACAAGTGGTCCGCCCACCGCGACGCCACCGCTGGTCTTTCGGACGAGGAGAAGGCTGCCAAGGACGCCGCCTTCCAGGAACAGGGCCTGGTCGTCGCCAGCGGCCTGCTCGGCGGCGAGTCCATCGTCGGCGTTATTCTGGCGTTTGTCTCTGTTGGTCTGAGCCTGCTGGGGTAGGCCGAACAACAACGCACCAGCGCAGAGCGCGGAGTCGGAATCAAACCGGCCCCGCGCTTTTTTGTCTATTTGACTCTTATGATCCTCACGGCGTTTTAGCCATGTCGATTGGCCTGACTTCCAGGTCAACAAACCTTGTCTGACACCTCGCCTAACGCGGTGTAGAGTAAAGACGACAGACGCAAGAAGCGGCTCAGAAGCTAAACGAGGTAAGCATGGAACTCGACAAACAACAGATCAAGCGGCTGCGCGAGCGTCATCATCGTCGTCACGGTATACGCCCTGCACACAGCGAGGCCATGGAGAATGCCACCCGTTTCCTTAAGCAGGCGTTCAACATTCGCGAGGGACGCGCGCCCTATCACGTGATTCGCAAGCGCTTTGTAAACGGGGCGCGCCTGACTGGCTCGCACTTATGCATCCTGATCATTGCCATGTTGATCGCGAGCATCGGCCTCGATATCGACTCGGATATCGCCATTGTAGGTGCCATGCTCATCTGCCCGCTCATGGGCTCGGTCCTTGCCATGGCATACGGCATTGCCACGCTCGACCGCGAGATTGCCGTCGAGGCAATTGCCGGCCTCGCGCTGCAGATGGTCTTTTGTCTAATCACGTCCACGCTGTACTTTAAGCTCTCGCCCCTTGGCACCACCACGGCCGCCATCATCGACAACTCGACACCGACTGTGTGGGACCTTGCCGTCGCGCTCGCGGGCGGCTTTGCGGGCGGACTGGGCAACTCGCGCGACCAGGAACCCGCCACGCTCATCGCCGGCGTGGCCGTGGCGACCGCGCTCATGCCGCCCCTGTGCGCGGCGGGCTATGGCATCGCCATCGCGAGCGGGTCGCTGTTTCTCTCGGCCCTCTACGAGTTTGGCATCAACGTGGTCTTTATCGCACTGGCTGCCGAAGCCGTGCTGCTTCTTTTGCGCGTGCCGCTCAAGCGCGACCTCAACGGCGACGGCATTGTGACCGCCGAGGAAAACGCCGAGGTCGATGAGCTGTCACACAAGGTGCGCCGCCGCATCATCGTGGGCACGGTGATCTTTGCCATCCCCTGCATCGTTATGGCCGCGGGATCCATTGGCTCGGCGCAGGCCGGCGTGCAGGACGGCTATGGCGTCACCGAAACCACGCGCGAGCTTGCCGCGGTGCTGCCGGGCTTTAAGGATTACACCGTTGCCGTCGAGACCTCGGCCACCGAAGACGAGGAGGAGGGCCTTGTCGAGCGCGAGGTTGTCGCCCATGTGACGACAAGCGAGGCGCTTGGGGCACACGACCGCCGTGTAGCCCGCAAGCTCATCGACCTCAATGTGCCCGAGCTCGATCGCGTGGAGTTTGATGTGCAGTAATACGCGACGTGGGATGGATGCGCGCAGCCGCGAGTCACGACTTGGCGCAGACGTGACGCGGGCCACGAGCAAAGAGCGGGGCGCGGTCCATGGCCGCGCCCCGCTCGCTGATTTATTGCCGTGAATCAGCTGTCCGTATCGACATCGCCAGACTCCACTGTAAACGCCGGACCGGTACTCACCAGATAAAAACGGGTCACCCTGGTATCTCTAAATAGGTAGAGCAAGCCCTGATCGCGTCGGCGCGAAATATACGCCACGTGGACCGTACCGAATTCTTCGCCGTTTTCCTTCTTTAATATCAGGATGTTGGGGTCATCCGTACGCTTAAACTGCCCGTCTGTGCAGATTCCGTCTTGGTCGACCAGCTGCCATCGACAGTTGTCCTCCTCAAGAAAAGCCAGGGTTTCCCGACTTGTTTCGTCATCCCGATAGTAACCGTCAATGGCAAAGCCTTCGGAAACGCATTCCTGCATATAGGCTGTTTCTCGACTTATAGCGAACTGCCCTATAGCGCCCAGAAGCACTGCCAGGCAAACCACTGCAACGGTTATCGAGACAAAACGGCGGCTCATGTCAGCCAGCCCGATACTTGTTTAACGGAGCACGAAACATACTTGGTACCTCCGATATCATGGCGAATGTCACCTACGGCCTGTCGGCAATCATATGTTTCCAACATCAAACCATATGGCAACCACTCGCGAGAGGAGTATCGGCGAACGGTGCATTTTTGCGTTCTATTGGGCAAACGTCAACGCGCGCTACAGCTCTTGCTCGACCTATTCAGATCTTGTCGCATACTACCGTAGATCCTCAACGCTTCCGCCCCCAAGAGATCATTTTTAGTACTTGAAGAAGCCCTCGCCCGAGCTTTCGCCCAGCTTACCTTCGTCGAGCATTTTCTTGAGGACGGATGCCATAGCCTTAAAGTTGTAGGGCATCATCATCTTCTTGAGCAGCGGGCTCACCAGGCCCGGGACCTTCTGATACTGCATGACGATGTTGTAGGCCGTCTGGATACCCACCGTGTCGAATACGCGGAACGGGCCCTTGGGGGCGCCGGTGCCCCGCGTCCATGCAAGGTCGATGCTCTTGGGGTCACTCACACCCGAAACATACAGGTCAAGGCCCGAAAGCAGCCACGGCACCAACATGGAATTGAGCAGGTAGCCGTTCTTTTCCTTGTTGACGGGCAGGGCAAGCATACGGATATCGTTGGCAAAGTCGACGAGCTCGTCGAAGTAGCGCTTGTCGGTTTGGTCCTGTGCCATGACCTCGGTCATGTTGTTCTTCCAGATGGAGTTGGCAAAGTGCAGCGACAGGTACTTCTCGGGACGGCCGGTGTACTTGGCAAAGGTGCTCGGCAGCAGCGTGGATGAGTTGGTCACGATGACGGTCTTTTGCGGCAGAACCGGGGCGAGCTTCTTGTAGAAGTCGATTTTTGCCTGAGTGTCCTCGGCCATAGACTCGATGACCAGGTCGGCGTCGGCCACGGCCTTGGCAAGATCGAGCTCCAGCTTGAGTGTGGAGTAGGCACGCTCGACGGCGGCGAGCGCCGCTTCCTTGTCGAAGGGCTGGGTGCCATCGGCGATACCGGCGCACCACTCGCCCGTGCCGTCCGCCATGCCCTCGATTGCCGCGATGTACTCCTTGCGCACGTGATCGATCTTGGGCTGGGTGCGGCCGATGCTGCCCTCGCTGCGCAGCCAAATCGTTACATCAAAGCCGCAGTAGGCAGCCTGAAAGGCAATCTGGCTTCCCAACACGCCGCCGCCGGCAACACAAACGGTCTTGTAGCTCATGGAACGGCCCTCTCTTACGTAATTCCATAGATGTGTATTTATTCAACCGTAAGGATGACGCGCGCTGGGGGTGGGTTCTATAAACGGGCGGTATTTCGCGGCAAACGGCTACATATGTTCATTATCTCAGGGGTTCCGAGGGCAGTTTTTGGTGCCACCGAGACGTCGTTTTCGGAAGTATGCGGCAAATTCCGAAACTCTTGAGCACGTCCTGATTTTCGCCAATAAAACCGCAGGTACAGAGCTTTGTCATATCCGGTGTGCTCGGCCTATTCAGATTTTGCCGCATACTTCCGAAATCTAAGTTCGCAAAGGGTGATAGTTGGGGCGTTTACGCAACATATGTCCAGCAAAAACGGGTGGTAGCCGGCACGGCTGCCACCCGTTTGTCTCATATCTAGCCCATAGCGGGCAAGCTACTTCTTAATGCCGCGTCCCAGACGCTCGGCGACCGACGCAACGGCTTCCTCGCTGGCCGACTCGCAGCTCACGCAGCCGTCGTGGGCGCGCATCTGGCCGGTGACCTCGTCCATCGCGAGCGGCGCCACCTTCTCGAGCTTAAAGCCCTTGCCGGCGCGCATGTTCTCCTTGGCCACACTGATCATGAGCTTAATACGGTTGAGCTGGTTGACCTCGGACGCACCGGGGTCGTAGTCCACCGCGACAATGTTGCTCTCGGGATGCTGGCGGCGCAGCTCCTTGATCACGGCCTTGCCAACCACGTGGTTGGGCAGGCACGCGAAGGGCTGCGTGCAGATGATGTTGGGCGCGCCGTGGTCGATGAGGTCGAGCATCTCGGCCGTGAGCAGCCAGCCCTCGCCCATGTTGTTGCACACCGAAAGCACCGTACGGGCCTTGTCGGCCATGGTACCGATGCGCTCGGGCGCCTCAAAGCGTCGGGACTTTTCGAGCATCTCCTCCACCGGCGTACGCATCCAGTCCACGAGCTTGATGAGCGCCTGCATACCAGCGCGCGTGGTAGCAGAGCTTCCCAGCTCGTCCTTCTGCAGCTCGGCATTACTCATGGAGTACAGGAAGAAGTCGAGCAGGCCCGG
Source organism: Collinsella sp. AM43-1 (assembly GCF_003467925.1). NCBI lineage: Bacteria > Bacillati > Actinomycetota > Coriobacteriia > Coriobacteriales > Coriobacteriaceae > Collinsella > Collinsella sp. AM43-1. Next base: position 192,840 of record NZ_QSFR01000001.1, read on the forward strand.
CACCACGGCCTCGCAGCCCTCGCGCTCAATGACATCGACCACGTGGTTGTTAGCCGTGGGATGGAACTTGACCAAGATCTCACCGACCACGCCCACGCGCGGCTTGGTGCCCTCGCCCACAAGCGGCATGGTGTCGAACGTGCGGATGGCCTCGCGGCACAGCTTGGTGTAGTTATGCCTGTTGAACTTGGGTGCCAGCTTGCGAGCGCGCGCCATGTACTCCTCGTAGAGCGCGTTGGCGGCACCAGGCGTGGCCTCGTACGGGCGGCAGCGGTAGAGCATCTGCATCATCACGTCGCCAAAGAGCACCGCGTAGACTGCCTGCTTAAGCAGCGCCGGCGTCAGCTTAAAGCCGGGGTTGTCCTCGCCCAGCGCCACGGCCGAAAGCGAGATCACGGGGATCTCGGGGTGGCCGCTCTCGCGCAGGGCCTTGCGGATGAGCGCGATGTAGTTGGTGGCACGGCAGCCGCCGCCGGTCTGGCTGATGACCACGGCGGTCTTGGACAGGTCGTACCGACCGCTCTCGATGGCCTCCATAATCTGGCCCGTCACCAAAATCGACGGGTAGCAAATGTCATTGTTCACATAGCGCAGGCCAGCCTCGACGGCATCGTGGTCGGTCGAGGGCAGCAGCTCAAGGTTGTAGCCGGCACCGCGGAACACCTCTTTGACCAGGTCAAAGTGGATCGGCGCCATCTGCGGGCACAGGATGGTATAGCCCTCGTCGCGCATCTGCTCGGTAAAGGGCACCTTGGGCCACGCGGTCGAAGCACTCTCGCGCTGAGCCTCGAACGTGTACTTGCGGCTCGCAAACGCGGGGGCATCCGTGGAGGGCGCCACCGGCGCGGCGTCGCCCTGCTCGTAGGCCTCGCCCGCGGCCGTGGCCTCGGCCAAGCGCTCGGCCTCCTGGTCCTTGAGCGCCGCCATGAGCGAGCGGATGCGGATGCGCGCAGCGCCCAGGTTGGACACCTCGTCGATCTTGAGCACGGTGTAGATCTTGCCGCTGGCCTCAAGGATTTCCTGCACCTGGTCGGTGGTCAGAGCGTCCAGGCCACAGCCGAAGGAATTGAGCTGGATCAGATCCAGGTCGTTGCGCATCGTCACAAAACGGGCGACGGCATACAGGCGGCTGTGGTACATCCACTGGTCGACGACGCGAATCGGACGCTCAGGCTTTACCAGGTGCGCGAGCGAATCCTCGGTAAAGACCGCAAAGCCAAAGCTCGAGATAAGCTCGGGCAGGGCATGGTTGATCTCGGGGTCGTTATGGTAGGGGCGGCCGGCGAGCACAATGCCGTGGCCACCGTGGTCCTCGACCCACTTAAGAGCCTCCTCGCCCATGGTCTGGATGTCCTCATGGAAACGCGCATCGGCCTCAAAGGCAGCGTTGACAGCGGCATCGACCTCGGAGCGCGTGATCTTGGGCCCACGCACGCGACCGCGACCGGCTTGCGCATCGGCCACACGGTCGACGGCGAGCACCTGATACAGACGGCGCTTGAGCTCGGTCTTGTCATGATAGGGCACAAACGGGTACAGGAACTCGATGTTCTGCTCGCGGATCTCGTCGATGTTGAGTGCCAACGCCGTGGGGTAGCTCATGACGATGGGGCAGTTGTAACAGTTGCCGGCGGTCGGATCCTCCTTGCGCTCCCAGCGCACGCACGGCATCCAGATAAAGTCGACATCGCGGTCGATAAGGTTCATCACATGGCCGTGGCTCATCTTGGCCGGATAGCACACGCTCTCGGACGGCATGGACTCGATACCCGCCTGGTAGGTCTTCTTGCTCGACTGGTCGGACAGCTGCACGCTAAAGCCCAGGCGCGTAAAGAACGCATGCCAGAAGGGGTAGTTCTCGTACATGTTGAGCGCGCGCGGAATGCCGACGGTGCCGCGCGGGGCCTCGTCGGGGCTCAGCACCTCGCGGTTAAAGAGCAGCTCGTTTTTCTTTTTGAAGAGGTTGGGGGCCTCGGTCTTCTGCTTTTTGTGGCCGGCACCCTTCTCGCAGCGGTTGCCGGTAATGAAGCGCCTACCGCCGCCAAAATCGTTGACGGTGAGCTGGCAGTTGTTGGAGCAACGTCCGCAGCGGACGTGTTTTTGCGTCACGGTGAGGTGCGCGATATCCTCGGCAGAAAGAATGGTCGAGGTGCCGTCGGCGCCGGCGCGATCGCGGGCGAGCAGGGCCGCACCGTAGGCGCCCATGCAGCCGGCGATGTCGGGGCGCACGGCATGCACGCCGGTGAGCTGCTCAAACGCACGCAGCGTGGCATCGGACATAAAGGTGCCGCCCTGGACGATCACCTGACTGCCGATCTCCTTGGGGTCGCGCAGCTTAATGACCTTGAACAGGGCATTCTTGATGACGGAATAGGACAGGCCGGCCGCGATGTCACCCACCGTGGCGCCTTCCTTTTGCGCCTGCTTGACGCGCGAGTTCATAAAGACCGTGCAGCGGCTGCCCAGGTCGACGGGGGCCTTGGCATGGATGGCGGCGTCGGCGAACGCGCGCACGTCCATGTTCATGGAGACAGCGAAACTCTCGATAAAGCTGCCGCAGCCCGACGAGCAGGCCTCGTTGAGCATGATGTGCTCGATGACACCGTCCTTGACGCGCAGGCACTTCATGTCCTGGCCGCCGATGTCCAGGATAAACTCGACGCCGGGCAGGAACGCCTTGGCGCCGCGCAGGTGCGCGACGGTCTCGATCTCGCCGGAATCGGCCTTGAGAGCCTCGATGAGCAGCGCCTCGCCGTAGCCCGTGGTGGTCACGTGGCCGATGGTGCAGCCCGCGGGGATGTGGTTGTAGAAATCGGCCATGATGACCTTGGCCGTGCCCAGGATGTCACCGTTGTTGTTGCCGTACCAGGTATGCAACAGCTGGCCGTCCTCGCCCACGAGCGCGGCCTTCATGGTGGTGGAACCGGCGTCGATGCCGATGAACACGCGGCCGGTGTAGCCGTCGAGCTTGCCCTTGGGGACGACCTCGGTGTCGTGGCGACCCTTGAACTCGGCAAAGTCCTCGTCGGTGGCAAAGAGCGGATCCAGGCGCTCGACCTCAGCACCCTGCGTGTCGCCCAAGCTGTCGATGGCCTCGATAAGCTGTGGGAACGTGCTGAGCTTGTTGGACTCGTGCGCCATGGCGGCGCCGCTCGCTACAAACAGGTGGGCGTTTTGGGGCACGATACGGTGCTCCTCGTCCAGGTTGAGCGTGAGGTAGAAGCGGTGGCGCAGCTCGGAGAGATACTGCAGCGGGCCGCCCAGGAAGGCGACGTTGCCGCGGATGGGACGGCCGCACGCCAGGCCCGAGATGGTCTGGGTCACGACGGCCTGGAAGATGGAGGCGGCCACGTCCTCGGGACGGGCGCCCTCGTTGAGCAGCGGCTGCACGTCGGTCTTGGCAAAGACGCCGCAGCGGCTGGCGATGGGATAGATGGTGGTGGCGTTGGCCGCGAGCTCGTTGAGGCCGCTCGCGTCGGTGTGCAGCAGGGTTGCCATCTGGTCGATGAAGGCGCCCGTACCGCCGGCGCAGGTGCCGTTCATGCGCTGCTCGATGCCGTTGTCGAAGTAGATGATCTTGGCGTCCTCGCCGCCCAACTCGATGGCGACGTCGGTGGCCGGGATGAGGGTCTCGACGGCACGCTTGCTGGCGATGACTTCCTGGACAAACTCCAGGTCGAGCCACTGGGACAGCAGCAGGCCGCCCGAGCCGGTAATGGCGCAGGTCATCTGGGCCGTCGGCAGCACGGTCGCAGCGCCCGCGAACAGGTCGCGGGCGCAAGCGCGGACATCGGTGTGATGACGCTGGTACTTGGCGTAGACGATCTGGTTGTCGTCGTTGAGCACGGCGAGCTTAACGGTGGTGGAGCCCACGTCGATGCCCAGGTGCAGGTTGCCGCGGGCGGCCTCGGGGTTGAAGATCGCGCCTTCGGGGGCGTGGGCGGCGGCTACGGGCTCGCTAGCGACGGACGTCTCCCCTGCCGCGTTCTTGGCCTCGGCAACAGCCTCGACAACTTTCTCGGCAGCAGCGGTCGCGGCCTTCTGCGCGGCGTCCGCCACGGCGGGCGCGGCCTCGCGCGCGGCAGCAACTATACGGTCCTTAATGCCTTCGGCGAGTTTGCTCATTGTCTCTCCTCTTAGTTGTTGGACTCGACGGTTGCGGCGGTGTCGGCCGCGTCCTCGAGCTGCAAGTTCAATAGCTTCATGCCGTATTCCGGCACGTTGATATCGATGGGTTGGCCATACAGGTCACCGGGGCGCACAAAGGCGATAACCGTCATGATGCGCGCCATGGCCTCGGGCGATTCGGAAAGGTCACGCTCAAACCAGCGCTGAATCATGCCGACCTCGGCACTCACGACGTAGGTGACGTAGTAGTCAAAGAATGTGCCCAGCGCCAGGCCCAAAATGCCCGTCTGCGCACGCGGCACCACAGCCTCACGCGCAGTGTCGATAATCCTTTTAATGAAGGCCTGGTCGCCGCCCGGCCCCAGCAGCGCACCGATTAAGTCGCGGTTGGCCGCAAGATAACGCAGCAGCTCAACCGAACCGGGCGCCGGCTCGAGCTCATCGATATTGTGATAGAGATCAGGCAGCTGAGCTGCGGTAATGAACTCAATGCGCTCACGGATCTCGGCCAGCAAGCCGTCCTCGATTTGATTGATAAAGTCGGGGATATCGCGGTAGTGCGAATAGAACGTGCGACGCGTAAGGCCAGCGCGCTCGGTGAGCGACGCGACATTAATGCGCGAAAGATCGCCGCTTTCGGCAAGCTCGCTGGCAAGTGCCTGGCGAAGGGCACGCTGCGAGCGAAGGGACCTGCGATCGCATTTCTCGAGCTGGGACAAGCGTCCTCCTTGTTACTCAGCCTGTGCGCTATTGCACAGTGCGAGTATTATTGCACACCGTGTGTATCAACACGTAAAGGCAATATTTAGAATGTGACGAGGGGGCAGTCCCTTTGTCACATCCCACGGCGGCATTACCGATTGTCCAAAATGTCATTCATGGGTAGAATAGTGTTGACGGCAGCCCAAGTTGTAGCTGGCTGGGCAGCGCCGTTGCTTGTTTTAGGGGGTCAACGCCTTAGCGGCGGCGACCCCTTCTGTTACGCTTCGAGCGTTGCTTGAGTACCTCGGAAAGTCCGATAAGCGTCGTAAGAAGCGAGACCAATGCGGTCAGGAGCCTCACGAAATCAATCAAATCGGTCATGGGCATCACCTCCCATCAGATGGAGGGCGCTGCCCGGCACATGGAACTGCCGTCAACGATACCGATTCTATCAAAGCGCAGTTAGATATGCGAATGTTTGTTCGCATTTCAGAAGATCGGAGCTCGGGTATGGCGAAGGAGCAGTTCCTTTGCCATACCCGAGCTTGTCGCCGAACTGCCAACTACATTTTTCGATTTATTCGGCCACGCTACTGGTTTTGTATAAATGCACCGCCGGGATTATCTGAGGGTTTTTGTCCTTATTTGAGCGTATACATGCCCATTTGCGCACTTACGTCACCGAATCAAACACCATTAGAGGCATGAATGTTCCCGAGAGGGCATCTTTAGCCATTTAACGACCTCCGACAGGCCGAATAACTCGAAATTTGTTGGTGGCGAAAGCGTGACAGTCCTATACGCCAAAAGCCGGTATCTCCCATGTGACAAAGGGACAGTCCCTTTGTCACATTATTCAATGATGGTGCGGGAGCTCTGCTTATGCATGGTGGCGAGCATGTGTTTGGGGACGGCGTGGACCATGCAGCTGCCGATAGTTGCGCTCGCAGCAGCCTTAGCTGCATCGCTAGCGTTTTTGGTCGCATAGCTGTGGCGGAAACGCTTGAGCATGGCGATGTCGTTGCCGCCGTCGCCGTAGACCGCGACCTCGTCCTCGGCAATACCGTAGTAGCCCGCCAGCCAGGCCACACTCTCGCCCTTGTTGCACGCCACGTCCGTGATCTCGAACATCACCGGATCGAACGGCGCGTTGACCACATGGTCCGAGCGTTCGGCAAGATAGGCCTTAAGGTCACGCTCCAGCTCGGGCGAGGTCACGCGACAATTGATCTTGCATACATCGTGGCGCAGGATGTCACCGATCGACTGGTCGAAATACTGCTCCTCGTGATACCCACCGCGCGCACGCATGCCGCGCATCACAATACGCTTGATGGGGCTGTCCTTTTTAAAGCCCGCCTGATGCATCTCGAACGAACCGCTCGAGTACATGCCATCGGGCGTGGAACAATCAAAGCAAATGTCCGGGAACGCCTTGAGCAGTTCCTCAGTGACCTGCGGATCGATGGTCCAAGTCTTGAGCACCTCGCCATGGTTGTCGCGCACGATGGATCCATTGGAGCAGCAGGCGTCAAGCGCCAGGCCCGTAAAGCCATGCTCGCCGATCGGCAACGTCGATCGTCCAGTCGCGGGAACCACGTGCAGGCCAGCCTCAGTCAGCTCGCGAATGGCGCGGCGGATGGTCCCATCCGCCTCGTGCAGGGCGTTCAGCAGCGTTCCGTCTAAGTCACTCGCGAACATCTTGATCATGGACATGCCTCTCCTTCGTCTGCCCGATATTGTAGACGAAGGAGAGGCATGTCCAAACAATGCCGTCCCGGCGCGGCGTACCACCGCCTTCACAAATTCACGGTGCCCCAGCGCGTTAAGACAATCGCCGCAATCGATTTTTCAGCCGATAAAACAGAGCCGTCATCAACGTCAGCACCGCCAACATGGCTGCGAATACAATCGCCGGTGTCCATCGACCATATGCAGCCCCGTACGTCAATTGGCCGATAGGCGTTGCGCAGGAAAGGACCATGTAAACGACCGAAAGCACTTTTCCGCAGAGCTCAGTCGGCGCTGCCCGCTGAACAAACGCGATGATTTCAACCGACGCAATGCTTGCCCACACCATGACCCATGCCGAACCAACTGCAAACACGGCGAACGCACATACATCAGTGCCGCACAATAGCGCGACAATGATCGGCGCGACTCCAAAACAGATCATCGCAACATATCGACATATGCCATTGAAAGAAAAGCGATGCGGCCAAATGCCGACCAAGCCACTGCCGGTAAGACCACCCAAGCCCAGAGCAACCTCAACTATCCCAACGCAGGACGATTGCATGCCGAGATGCTTTGTAACAATAATGGGAGCGCCAATCGTTAGCCCAACCAACGCAAGGTTCAAAACGGCCGCAAGCAAAATCACAGCGACCAATGATGCATTTTGCAACAGATACCGAATCGACTCCCGAAAATCGTTTCGGCATGTCGTGCGAGTCGCGCCGTCTCCCATCGTTTCAGATGAGGCATTTTGCTTGAGTGCGACCCCAAACAAGAGAGCTGAAATCGCAAACGCCACCGACGCGGTTGTGCAAAGAGCATCGATGCCAAAGCACCCATAGACTGCCGTCCCGACCACAGGACCCAAGATATTGCTCACCATGGTCACCTGCGAAACCAATGCAGTGGCCCGCTCAACCTTCTTTTCACCCGCCATGCGCACCGTCTCAATTTGGAGCATTGGCTTTAGCAGCGATTGAACACCATATTGAACACAAAGTATCGCTACTACGACGACCGCAAGAGGCAACGAGCGCTTCATGGGGATAGACAGCAGCGATGCAGTCATCAGAGCAATGCCGAGGGCCACGAGGACCTCGCGATGTCTTCCCCGATCCGCCAAGATTCCGCCAACCGGAGCTGCGAGTACGCCGGGTATGAACGCTATCGCCACGACGACGCCATATAACGTTGACGATCCACTGCAATCGAACAAGTAAAGTGGATACGCAAAGCACAGCGCCGACAGCATCGAATACGTGCACAGCTGCGCAACCAGAAGTTCCGCGAGCCTGATTGACCGCACTGTTTTTGATTTCAACGAGACGCTGACGTCTCTCAGCCCAGCCATAAGTCCGCCCCCATACATACCGTTAGTATGTATTTATCGACTTGAAAAGGGCAGCCTGAGCTGCCCTCACAAATCAATTACATACCGTTGGTATCTATATTACCACCCGGCACGGTCCCATACGTCCCAAATCCGTGCCGTTGTCTGGAGCACTTCCTCACCCAAATCGAGTCCCACCGCGGCGGCCATCTGCGCCAAACATTGAGCGCGAGCGAGCATTCGATCCTTGGGCTCAAGCGGACGAAACAGTGGCAGCAACCAGAGATTCGCCAGCAACGATACGGCCTCCGCCGCTTCGCGCGGGCATTCGCACGCAATGGATCCGTCGGCGATGCCCTCCTCGATCACTGGCAAGAGACAGCCATCGGCTGACTCGTCAAACGAGCCCTGGTACTGCATCGCCAGTAGACGCGAGCTTTTTACCGGATCTGCTGCAGGACGCATACGTGCCCATAGCTCAATTTGCGGAACAACGGACTCGGAAGCGTAAAGCCTTTTTAGCTTTTGGGCGCCGGTCATATTACCGACGCCAAGCATCGAGCGACGGTGCTCAACAATCGGAGCCATTGCCCGATCAAATGCGGCGTTGAAAATCTCCTCTTTGCTCTTGAAGTGATGATAGACAGCGCCCTTGGTCATGCCATCGAGACGGTCAACGATATCTTGAATGCTCGTCCCCTCATAACCCTGTGCGCAGAATAGCTCCAGTGCCGCGTCGAGAATCTTCGCGACCGTCTCCTCGGGATATTTATTGCGACCCATAATCCGCCCATCCGCAACGCAAGCCTTGTGCCTCATTGCAGCATTTTAACGTTGCGGATGGCAGACGGTCGATTCTACACCGCGGCGGGGCCGTGTTCGCCGGTACGGATGCGGATAACATCCTCGACCGGCTCGACCCAAATCTTGCCGTCTCCAACGGCACCGGTGCGGGCGGCGTTGCAGATGATGTCGACAATGCCATCGACATGTTCATCAGCGCAGATAAGGGTGAACTGCACCTTAGGGATCGTGTTGACAAGCAACTCGTTGCCGCGCACGTATTCCTTCCAGCCATGCTGTGCGCCGCAGCCCTGCACCTGGTTGATAGTCATGCCGCGAACATCAGCAGCAAACAGCGCGTCTTTAAGAACCTCGAGCTTCTCGGCACGAACGATTGCCGTGATCTTCTTCATAGTGAATTCCTCTCTTTAAGAGTTGGTCTGACAGAACGTTTGAAACTGTTAGTCCAGACCACTAAACGAAGGATACGCGCTCTCGCCGTGCTGACTCGCATCCAGACCCAGGGCCTCGTCGGCCTCGTCCACGCGCAGGCTGCCGCGGAACAGTGCCTTGACCACCGCGACAATCACCAAGTCGAGCACCAGCACGATGGCGACCGTCACCACAATGCCCAGGATCTGCGAGATGAGCAGCGACACGTCGCCCGTGTAGAACAGGCCGCCCTTACCGGTCCACGAGAGCTCCGGCACACAAAACAGACCCGTGAGCACGCCGCCCAAGATGCCGCCGATGCCGTGGCAACCGAACGCGTCGAGCGCATCGTCGTAGCCGAACTTGGTCTTAAGATGGCTGATGGCCAGGTAGCAGACGGGCGATACGATCAGGCCCATGACCAGCGCCGCCCACGGCCCGACAAAGCCCGCGCCCGGCGTGACCACCACGAGGCCCGCGACCAGACCGGTGCTGGCACCCACCAGCGTGGGACGACCAGTGTGCACGCGCTCGACGGCAAGCCACGAGACCATACCTGCCGCGCTGGCCGTCACGGTGTTGAGGATGGCGAGCGCCGCCACGGCGTCGGCCTTAAACTCGCTGCCGCCGTTAAAGCCAAACCAGCCAAACCAAAGTAGGCCGGCGCCCAGCGCCACAAACGGTACGTTATGCGGACGGTAGCTCACCATGCCAAAGCCGCGACGACGGCCGAGCATTAAGCAGAGGACCAGGCCGGTAAGACCGGACGAAATGTGCACCACGTCGCCACCGGCAAAGTCGAGCGCGCCGATGATGTCGCCGATAAAGGAGCCATCGCCGCCCCAAACCATGTGGGCGAGCGGCGCATAGACCACAAGCAGCCAAATGCCTAGGAAGGCCGTCATGGCACCAAACTTAACGCGACCGGCCAGGCTGCCCGTAATGATAGCGGCGGTGATCATGGCAAACGCCATCTGGAAGGCGATGTTGATGATCTGAGGGTAGACGGCACCGTCCGCAGCATTGCCCTCGGCCGCCTGCAGCACCTGGTTGAGCACCGGCAGGCACAGCAGCTGGTCAAGGCCTCCAATAAACGGACTGGAGCCGTCGCCGCCGTAGGCCAGCGACCAGCCGGCAACAATCCACAGCACACCAACTAGGCCAATGGCGCCAAAGCACATAAGCATGGTGTTGATGACATTTTTGCGCCTGGACAGGCCGCCATAGAAAAACGCCAGGCCCGGTGTCATTAAAAACACGAGCATGGTGCAGATGAGCATAAACGTTGTCGACCCCGTATCGTACATTCGCTCCCCCTTGGTCGCATGAACGTTGTCGGCGCCCATAGTGCGGCCGAGGGGCAACTGGTGTAGACCAGATACGGCGTTGTTAAACGCTGCGTTGTCGAATGGAAACGGTGCCGCAATCTTGGAAACGGCGCGGCAACGGGCGCGAAACGAACGGGAAATGCGAGGGCAAGGGAGCCGTGAGCGCGCCCGTCCCGGCTAGCGCCGGAACAGCTCACGGGCTCGGTCGCGGAGGTTGGTGGCTCGGATGACACCCTCGTAGCGGTTGATGCGCAAGCGCGGGAAAGCATTGAAGAAGCGCAGGTCACGACGGCTGAGCGACACGCTCGGCACCGGACGGCTCATGTGCTTGCCGGCAAGGCGACGACTGAGCGACGGACGCGGCATGCTCGGCGCGGCATCGGCAACGCGGCGGGCAGCAAGCGCCAGGCCGCGAGCACCATCCGAGATAAACGTCGGCATCGAAGCCTTCTCACGCAGGGCATCGAGTGCCGCGTCGCCCAGCTCCGCCAGCCACGCGTTAACGGCGCGACCGCGGATATGCGTCTGCGCCACCGAGTCGATCGCCGAATCGGGAATACGTTCGAGCATAGAGTCGGAGGCATCGGCAAGCGACTCATTGATGCGGTCGGCAAGGTCGGCGCGCACACGCTCCAGCTGATCTGACAGACGCCGCCAGCTCGCCAACGAGCACGCCGCGTCGACCATCATCGCGACCGCGACGATAAAGGCGGACAGCCGCACAATCAGCACCGGCAGATGGCCAAGCAGCCCCAGCAATGCCGGCTCCACTAAACGGCAAATACACAACGCACCCAAGCCAAACGCGCAGGCCCAGTACAGGCAGATGCGTCCGTGCAGGTTAAACGGCAGATGCGAGTAATCCCAAAACCGGGCACCCGTCGTTTTTTCCAACAGCACGCCCACGCTGTACTCGATTACGCTGCATACGAGCGCGGCAGCGACAAACTGGCTCGAGGCGTCTGGGATTCCACGCAGCAGCAACCAGCACGCGATGCCGCCCGCACCGTAGATGGGACAACACGGCCCTAGCAAAAAGCCGCTGTTGGCAAAGCGTCCGTGGTTGAGCATGGCGCAGACTGTCGACTCCCATACCCAGCCGCAAAAACCGTAGAAGGCAAACGAGAGTACCAGCGCCGAGAGCGGACAAGCGGCAAGCGTCGCGCCGTCAAATGCCATGCCGATCGCGGTTCCCACCGTCTACCCACTCCTCTTTTCGTTCGATTCTTTGCTCGAGCCGTCGCTCGAACCCTCGTTCAAATCGTTCGCGCCGCCTTTGCGCGGCAGACGGCCGGCAATCGTCTCGCGCAGCGCGCACCATTTATCCGCCAGGCACACAATCCATGCCTCACGACACGTCGGCGGCACCGGCACCAGCGGAAACATATGGCGCGCGATGATATTCCGCTCGCGCGACGTCAGCTCAAAATCTTCCTCCGCACGCGCCAGGGCAAAAAACGGGTGACGAAAGCCATGCAGTCGATGGCTTGGGTCGGGGTCGTGCCAGTCATAGAGAAAGTAATCGTGCAGCAGGGCCCCGCGCAGCAGCGATAAGCGGTCGACGGAGATACCGACGCGGCCCAGGCGCTCGGCAAAGGACAGACTTGCCCGCGCTACCGAGGTCACATGTGTATAGACCGTCACATCGCCATGTTGGATAAACTCATGCATCAGGTCCAAGCGGCCCGCCTGGGCAAGCTGACGGGCGGCATCGTCGACCTCGCGCGCGATTTTCTCGGCACGAACGGTATCGGACATGCGGCCTCCTTCCGGCGGCGCTCGGCGGCAAGCCGCAGCCTGCACGCAATGAATAAAATCATCATCGAATTTACCAGTATGGCATCGGACAAAACGTTTTGCCCCACCAGTTGGCGAATTACCGCGCCGCCGTCACATATCAAACGCCAAAATGTGCGAGACTGTCTTGTGCAATTGTGCCGGCCGAGGGAGTGCCGGCGCACGATTCGCATGGAGTAACCCACAACGATGCTGCTTACGCAAACGACAACGCCCGAGGACGTCAAGGCTCTCGATCGCGCCGAGCTTCCGCTGCTCTGCGGCGAGATCCGCCACGCCATCCTCGAAAGCTCCGCCGCCGTCGGCGGGCACGTTGCCCCCAACCTGGGCGTCGTTGAGCTTACGGTTGCGCTCCATCGCGTGTTTAACTCCCCCACCGACAAAATTGTCTTTGACGTGTCGCACCAGACCTATGCCCACAAGGCGCTGACTGGGCGCGCGTACACTTATATCGACCCGGCACGCTACGGCGAGGCCTCTGGCTTTGCCAATCCCGACGAGTCCGAACACGACCTGTTCGCCATGGGCCACACCTCCACATCGGTGAGCCTGGGCTGCGGCTTGGCACACGCCCGCGATCTGGCGGGCGACAGCTACAACGTCATTACCATCATTGGCGACGGTTCGCTTTCGGGCGGTCTGGCGTTTGAGGGCTTTAACAATGCCGCCGAGCTCGACAGCAACCTGATCATCATCGTCAATGACAACGACCAGTCCATCGCCGAAAACCACGGTGGCCTGTATCGCAATCTGGCCGAGCTGCGCGCCAGCAACGGCACCTGCGAGCGCAACGTTTTCCGCGCGATGGGGCTCGACTACCGCTATCTGGACGCCGGTAACGATGTGTTGGCCCTGGTCGACGCGTTGCAGGAGCTGCGCGATATCGATCATCCCATCGTGCTGCACGTCTCCACCGCAAAGGGCAAGGGCTTTGAGCCAGCCCAGAGCGACCCCGAGCGCTGGCATCATGTGGGTCCGTTTGACATGGCGACTGGGCGCAAGCTCTGCCCGGGCCATCCGAGCGAGCCTGCGCCGCGCACCTATGCCGACATTACGGGCGAGGCGCTCAGCGCCGCCATCGAGCGCGATCCGCAGGTCGTGGGCATCACGGCCGCCACGCCCTACATCATGGGCTTTACACCCGAGCTTCGCGCCGCGGCAGGCAAGCAGTTTGTCGACGTGGGCATTGCCGAGGAGCACGCCGTGACCTTTGTCACCGCACTCGCCCGCTCGGGTGCCAAGCCGGTCTTTGGCGTGTACGGTACGTTCTTGCAGCGTGCCTACGACGAACTGTGGCACGACCTGTGCCTCAACGACGCCCCCGCGACCATCCTGGTATTTGGCGCGTCGATCTTTGGCACCACATCCGAGACGCATCTTTCGTTCTTTGATATTTCCATGCTGGGCGCTCTCCCCAATATGCGTTGCCTGGCGCCTTCCTGTATGGAGGAATACCTGTCCATGCTGAGCTGGTCGCTCGATCACCGCGAGCATCCCGTGGCGATTCGCGTGCCGGGCATTGGCCTGGTAAGCCGCCCCGATCTGGCGCCTGCCGAGGGCGACGATTACGGCGTCGCGCGCTACAACGTCGTGCGCCAGGGCCGCGACGTTGCCGTGCTCGCGCTTGGCGATTTCTTTGAGCTGGGCGAGCGCGTGGCAAACCGCTTGGCTGCCGAGTACGGCATCGAGGCCACGCTCGTCAACCCGCGCTTTGCGACCGAGCTCGACCGCGAGTTCCTCGACAGCCTTGCCGCCGAGCATCGCGTTGTCGTCACCCTCGAGGACGGCATCTTGGACGGCGGCTGGGGCGAGCGCGTGGCGTGCTACCTGGCCTGCACGCCGCTGCGCACGCGCACTTTTGGTATCGCCAAGGGATTCCCCGACCGCTACGACCCCAACGAGCTGCTCGCTCAGAACGGCATGACGGTCGAGAACATGGCCGCCGAAGCCGTAAGGCTACTGAACGAGTAAGAAAACCTCCGCAAGGAAAGCACCCCTGCGGAGGTTTATATTTTCGCGACGCGATTATCTCGATCTGTAACATCTAGGACCCGAATTCCCGTCTAACTGTTACAGATCGAGACAAGACGTCTTAGTCCCTGACCTTTGTCTCAATCTGTAACAGATAGGGACCTTTTGTCCGTCCAGATGTTACAGATTGAGACATTCGAATTCCCCTAAAGAGAAAATCTCGATCTGTAACAGGTAGAACCCATTTCCTCGTCTAACTGTTACAGATTGAGACAAAGCAGCGAGACAGGCCACCACATCTGCAAGAACCACCACAAAGGTGCCTGTCTCTTTTTGGTAGGCACAATAACCCATAAGGTAAGTATGTTTCTGAGTTATTTCGTGTTGACCCATCTGAGCGGGATAGGGTATAACTCTACTCAACCGCTAGGGATTTTATTGAGAAAGGTGTTCTACCATGAGCAAGAACCTCTCCCAGCAGGTCGTTCTCGACCGCCGCGGCTTCGTTGCCGCCAGCTTCGCAACCGTCGCCGGCCTTGGTCTTGCCGGCTGCTCTGACACCAGCGCCGAGGCCGACAAGGGCTCCGCCGCCTCCTCCAAGAGCTCCGAGGATACCGAGGCTTCCACCACGCTCGACGCTAAGGCATTCGACAAGCTCGTCGACAACGGCCCCAAGGCCGATGACGACGCCATCGCCGCCAGCGCCTGGGCGACGGCCGTCAAGGACGCCGGCGTCTTTAAGATCGGTGGCGTTCAGACCTCCACGCTCTTCTCCCTCCTCAACGAGAAGGACGGTCAGACCCGCGGTTTCGACGCCGGCATCGCGCAGCTTCTGTCCAACTACATTCTGGGCGAGAACAAGGTCGAGATCACCCAGGTGACCTCGGACACGCGCGAGTCCGTCCTGCAGAACGGCCAGGTCGACGCCGTCTTTGCCACCTACACCATCACTGACGAGCGTAAGAAGCTCGTCTCCTTTGCCGGTCCCTACTACTACACCCAGCAGGCTATCCTGGTGCTCGCCGATAACGACGACATCAAGAGCGTCGACGACCTGGCCGACAAGAACGTCGCCGTCCAGTCCGGCTCCAACGGCCCCGCCATTCTGGAGGAGTTCGCCCCCAAGGCCAGCCAGCAAGAGTTCAAGACCGACGAGGAGGCACGCCAGGCACTCCAACAGGGCCGCGTTGACGCCTACGTCATCGATAACAACATGCAGCAGAGCGCCCTGGTCCGCGAGCCCGGTAAGTACAAGATTGCCGGCAAGCCCTTCGGCAGCAAGGAGCCCTATGGCATCGGTCTGCCGCTCGATTCCGACGGCGTCGCCTTTGTCAACGACTTCCTTAAGAAGATCGAGGACGACGGCACCTGGACCGAGCTGTGGCAGATCTGCATCGGCGACCGTACGGGCGACACCAATGTTCCCGAGCTGCCCGAGATCGGCGCCTAAGCAGCGAGCCTGGTAACGGCCGCAACGAAACCATACGGAAACGCATGATTCGCTTTATTGCGCTAAACTGTTTCATCACTGAGTTGTCGGGGCTTCCGTACACACGGGAGCCCCTTTCCTTATCGGCGGGAGGTCCGCATGAGTCTCTCCGAGCTCTGGTCGCTCTATGGCCAGAACTATATCGACGCGCTGCTAGCAACCTGGGGCATGACGCTTGAGTCGTTTGCCATCGCCATGGTGCTGGCCGTCGCCGTCACCGTGATGCGCGTGTCGCCGCTCAAGCCGCTGCGCGTCTTTGGCGACCTGTATGTCCAGGTCTTCCGTAACATCCCCGGCATCGCGCTGCTCATTATCGTCGTCTACGCGCTGCCGCCGCTCAAGGTCGTCCTGCCCTACCGCACCTGCGTCATCGTCGCCACAGTGCTCTTGGGTTCTGCCTTTGGCTCCGAGAACTTTATGAGCGGCATCAACACCGTCGGTGTCGGCCAGGTGGAAGCCGCCCGCTCGCTGGGCATGAGCTTCAGCCGTATCCTCGCCAAGATCGTGATTCCGCAGGCGCTGCGCTCGAGCGTGCTGCCCATGACCAACCTCTTTATCGCCGTCATGCTCACCACCGCGCTCGGCAGTCAGGTGCCGCTGAAACCGCAGGAGCTCACCGGCGTGGTGAGCTACATCAACACGCGCTCGCTCGGCGGCGTCGCCGCGTTCTTTATCTCGGCGCTCGGCTACCTGGGCACGGCCTTTGTGGTGAGCCACATTGGCAACTATATCGATAAGAAGGTGAGGATCCTCCGATGAGCAAGCACTCCACCTCCGCGCTCACCATGCGCGATGCGCTCTACGAGGCTCCCGGCCCCAAGATGCGCGCCAAGATTCGCGTCGGCACCGCCATCTCACTTGTTGCCGTGGCCGCGCTCATCGCTCTGGTACTGCAGCGCTTTTATGTGACCGGTCAGCTTTCAGTCCACTATTGGTATTTCTTTACGCACCTCACTACCTGGAAGTTCTTACTTGCCGGTTTTGAGGGCACGGTAAAGGTCGCGCTCACCGCTGGCGCCATCGCGCTGGTACTGGGTCTGGCCCTCATGCTCGGCCGCACCAGCGACATCAAGCCGCTGCAGCTGGTCTGCCGCGTGCTCACCGATTTCTTCCGTGGCGTGCCGAGCCTACTGTTCATCTACTTCTTCTTTTTGGTGCTGCCCCAGTACAAGATCGCGCTGCCGTCGTTTTGGATGCTCACGCTTCCCGTCGCGCTCGCTGCAGCCGGTGTGCTTGCCGAGATCTTCCGCGCCGGCGTCAATGCCGTGCCGCGCGGCCAGGTCGAGGCCGCCCAGGCGCTCGGTCTCGCCAAAGCTAAAATCACCTTTAAAATCGTGCTGCCGCAGGCGATTCGCTTTATCATTCCGTCGTTGATTTCGCAGCTTGTAGTCGTCGTCAAAGACACCACCGTCGCCTATGTGGTGAGCTACCCCGACCTCATGCAAAATGCCCGCGTGCTCATCACCAACTACGACGCGCTCGTATCGGTCTATCTGGTGATCGCGGTCATCTACATCCTCATCAACGTCGCGATCAACAAGGCCGCTGTCTACGTTTCGCACAAGACCGGCGCGACCATCATCCGCTAACGCTTTACCATTTCCAGTCATAAGGAGCCGAGCACCATGGCACAGAGCACTTCTACTTCTGGCAACCAGCCGCTTATCGAGCTCAAGCACGTCGATAAGCACTATGGCGATCTGCACGTCCTCAACGACATCAATCTCTCGGTCGACCGCGGCGAAGTCGTCGTCGTGATCGGCCCCTCGGGCTCGGGCAAGTCGACCATGTGCCGAACCATCAACCGCCTGGAAACCATCGACTCGGGCGAGATCCTCATCGAGGGCGAGCCTCTGCCGCAGGAAGGCAAGGATCTTGCCCGCATGCGCGCCGAGCTGGGCATGGTGTTTCAGCAGTTCAACCTGTTCGCGCATATGACGGTGCTGCAGAACGTCATGCTGGGGCCGGTCGACGTGCTGGGCGTGTCCAAGGAGGAAGCTCGTGAGCGCGCCATGGACCTGCTGAGCCGCGTGGGCGTTGCCGAACAGGCCGACAAGGTGCCCGCTCAGCTCTCGGGCGGCCAGCAGCAGCGCGTGGCCATTGCCCGCTCGCTCGCCATGCAGCCCAAGGCCATGCTCTTCGACGAGCCCACGAGTGCCCTTGACCCCGAGATGATCAACGAGGTGCTCGAGGTCATGGTCCGCCTGGCCCAGCAGGGCATGACGATGATCGTGATTACGCACGAGATGAACTTCGCCCGCCGCGTTGCCGACCGCGTCGTGTTCATGGCCGACGGCCAGATCGTGGAAACCGGCGCGCCCGACGAGTTCTTCGACCATCCCCAGACCAAGCGCGCCCAAGACTTCCTCAACTCCATCAAGGGCCACTAGCCCAATTGCCATATCCGCTCGCCATGACCATCCAAACTCGAAAGCAACACCTATGATCGGAACTCGCACTTCATCGTCATACACCCCGCACGTCAACGTCGACCCCGCCGACCGTCCGCTCATCCTGGTGGCGCCGCGCTGGGAAGAGGCAAAGCCGTTTTTAAGCGAGACACTCTCCCCCAACGAGGAAATCGCAAGTGTCTTTGTCGATGCCATTCTTGCTGCCGGCGGCCTGCCGCTGCAGATGTCCATCACCGAGGACATTGAGGTCATCCGTCATTACGTCGACATCGCCGACGGCATCGCCATCCCCGGCGGCCCCGATGTCAATCCCAAACGTTGGGGCGATGATCGACCCTACGACCCCACCCTCTGCTGCGAAATCCGCGATAGTTTTGAGTTTAAGCTGGTCGACGAGGTACTCCGCGCCAAAAAGCCGCTCTTTACCACCTGCCGCGGCACGCAGCTGCTCAACGTCGCCACCGGCGGCACCCTGTGCATGGACGTGCCGAGCCTGGGCGCGCGCGAGGGCCGCACGCAGTGGCGCCATACCCACGTGCTCAACGACCCTGTGCATCCTGTCGAGGTCGTGCCGGGCTCGCTGCTGGAGCGCGCGGTTGGCGGGCACAGGCTGATCCAGACCAACTCCGCACACCACTGCTGCGTCGATCGTCTGGGTAAAAGCACGCGCTTGGTCGCCAAGGCAACCGACGGCGTGCCCGAGTGCATCGAAGTCGAAGGCCAGCCGTTCTGCCTGGGCGTGCAATGGCACCCTGAGTACACGTGGAAGACGCTCGAGACCGACTTTGACCTGTGGAAGTCGTTTGTCGAGGCAGCGGCCAAGGTTAAGCGGGCTCGCTAGCTCGCGAATCACACAGGCTTAAACCTTCCATGCCAGGGGGGTGTTCCTATAGTTTTGTCAACTGGGAAATGCTCTC
>NZ_QSFR01000010.1:0-105343 GCF_003467925.1 Collinsella sp. AM43-1
TGCAGACCTTTCGTCATGGCCTCCTACCTTTCTTTCGGGCCTTTCGGCCGAATCTCTCAGCACCCTTCCGTAACGGGTGCTGCTTGCTGACAGCTCTAGTTATATCCAAATTCCAACCGCAATTCCACCTCGCCCCCGAACGGTCAACAAAGTTCGATGAACGGTATATCGAATATGATTCTCCCATAATGCACTTCGGCGTTCTAAAGTAGCTTTTCTAAGGTAAATGCTCTTTTTTCTTAAAAATCATTCGCAATTACAACTCCAATCTTTCGATTAAGAATTGCATATCTAAAACGGTTTTATGTATATAAATGACGCTTGTTCGTGTTTCTGTCTGTATTCGATGATATTCAGCTACCTATCATTCTTATTCACACATACTCACCAGTTGAGTGAGGATATAGACCGTTTTTCACAACGCGAAGGGCGTCAGCTCTATGGCTTGTCAGCGTAAGAAGTAGGTAAAGATACCGTTCACGCGATACGTCCGTGCCATAGGCCGACTAAATTGAGACAATAGTGAATAGTGTTAGGCAACCGTCCCCCACGGGGACTGAACGGACAGATGCATATGCCGAGCAAAATCGAAAAAAAGCAAGCCGCTGCAAAGCTGCGTAAGCCGCCGCGCGACTTCTCGTACACGCAGAACCGAGAGCTCAGCTGGCTGCGCTTTGACAACCGTGTGCTTGACGAAGCCTTCGACGAGACCGTTCCGCTGTTCGAGCGGCTAAAGTTCGTGTCGATTTTCGAGTCTAACCTCGATGAGTTTCTCATGGTGCGCGTGGGCGGCCTGTCCGATCTGGCAGAGCTCAAAAAACAGCCTGTCGACAACAAGAGCAATATGACCGCCTCCGAACAAGTCGATGCTGTCATGGCCGAAATGCCCGGGCTCCTTACCCGATGGGAGTCCATCTTTAAGAGCATCGAGGGCAAGCTCGACACCCTGGGCGTTCACCGCGCCCGCATCGATTCGCTTACGCCCGAGGAGCGCACCTTTGTAACCCGTTACTTCCAGGCCTACGTGTCGCCGGTCATCTCACCGCTGGTGATTGACCCGCGCCACCCCTTCCCCAACCTGCGCAACGGCGCACTCTACCTGGCCTGCGGCCTGGACGGCGTCACCGACGAGGAGAGTCTGCTGGGCCTTATCGAGATTCCCACCTCGATGAACCGCGTGGTCGAGATCCCCTCGCCCACCGGCATCTACTCCTACATCTTGCTCGAGGACGTCATCCTCGCCTGCCTGGACAGCTGCTTTGGCTCCTATAAGCCGCTCGACCGCGCGCTCATCCGCGTCACCCGCAACGCCGACATCGACCCGGACGGCGAGGGCGTCGAGGAGGAAGAGGATTACCGTCAGCACATGAAGCGCATCCTCAAGAAACGCTTGCGCCTGCAGCCGGTGGTGCTCGCGGTCTCGGGGTCGCTCGAGAAGGCGACGCTCAAGACCATCCGCAAGGCGCTCGAGCTTTCGCGCCGCTCTGTCTTTACCTGCGATATCCCGCTCGACCTAGGCTACGTCTTTGGCATTGAGGGCAAGATTCCCGAGCACCTGCGCAACGAGCTGCTCTTTACACCGTTTAAGCCGCAGCCCAACCCCACCATCGATATGACCCGCTCCATCCGCGAGCAGGTACTTCAGCACGACAAGCTGCTCTTTTATCCCTATGAGGCCATGAACCCCTTCCTGGATCTGGTGCACGAGGCCGCCTACGACCCCGAGTGCATCTCACTGCGCATCACGCTCTACCGCGTGGCCAAGCAGAGCCGCCTGTGCGAGTCACTGATCGATGCCGCCGAGAACGGCAAAGAGGTCACGGTGCTCATGGAGCTCCGCGCGCGCTTTGACGAGCAGAACAACATCGAGTGGGCCGAGCGCCTGGAAGAGGCCGGCTGCACCGTCATCTACGGCTCCGAGGGCTTTAAGTGCCACTCCAAGATCTGCCAGCTCACCTATCGCGAGGGCATGGCGCTAACGCGCCTGACGCTGCTGGGCACCGGCAACTTTAACGAGAAGACGGCCAAACTCTACAGCGACTTTATGCTCATGACCGCTCACCCCGGCATCGGCGAGGACGCCAACCTGTTCTTCCGCAACCTGTCGCTGGGCAACCTGCGCGGCGATTACCGCTTCCTGGGTGTGGCGCCCGTCGGACTGAAACCGCTCATCATGCGCGGGCTTGACCGCGAGATCCAGCGCGCCCTCGCCGGCGAGCCCGCCCGCGTGTTCTTTAAACTCAACTCGCTCACCGACCGCGAGGTCATCGACAAGATCGCCGAGGCATCGTGCGCAGGAGTCCGCGTGGACATGATCATCCGCGGCATCTCGTGCCTCAAGCCGGGCGTTCCTGGCAAGACCGAGAACGTGCATGTCCGTTCTATCGTCGGACGCTTTTTGGAGCATGCGCGCGTTTACGCCTTTGGCGTGGACTCGGACATGATCTATCTGAGCTCGGCCGACATGATGACACGCAACACCGAGCACCGCGTGGAGATCGCCTTCCCCGTGCTCGACCCCACCTGCCGCGCCCTGGTGCACGAGTACATGA
Organism: Collinsella sp. AM43-1; assembly: GCF_003467925.1. Classification (NCBI taxonomy): domain Bacteria; kingdom Bacillati; phylum Actinomycetota; class Coriobacteriia; order Coriobacteriales; family Coriobacteriaceae; genus Collinsella; species Collinsella sp. AM43-1. Next base: position 2,553 of record NZ_QSFR01000010.1, read on the forward strand.
GCATGCAGCTGCGCGACAACGTGAAGGCCCGCAGCCTCACGAGCGACGGCACCTGGGTCCCCGTGGAGCGCGCAGAGGGTGAGAAACCCTTCAACTCGCAGGAAGCCCTGCTGGAGCGTGCCTACCGCAACGCCGAGGCCGCGCCCGAACCCGTCATTGAGGCAAAGCCCGCCCCTGCTCCTAAGCCGCAGCCGGCCACACCCGAGGTTCAGAAGGTCCAGGCGACCGTCATTGAGCCCGAGCCCGCACCTGCACCTCAGCCCGAGCCGCAGGCAGCTAAGCCCGCACCCGAGACGAGCGCCCGTCGCGATAAGCCCGCCGGCAAGACCAAGGCCATCGAGCGCCATCGCCCCGGTCGTGTGCGCATGGGCCTGGGCCTGATCGGCCTGGGTCTTAAGACGCTCATTACCGGCAAGACGAAATAGTCGTTTGTAGAAGCAGTTTGTAGAAGCGCCCCGCATTTGAGGAAAGCCTCGGATGCGGGGCGCTTTTCCCTGCTACCATGGTGCGAGCAACAACACGAATGACAGGCAGGGATATGAAGCTCACTATAGAATCGATGACCTACGGCGCCGACGGGCTGGCGCACGCCGACAACGGCAAAGCCGTCTTTGTGCAGGGTGCCGTGGCAGGCGACACCGTCGAGGCCGAGGTCGTACAGGACGGCAAGTCGTTCATGCGCGCCCGCACCACCGAGATTCTGGAGCCGAGCCCCGATCGCATTCAGCCCCCCTGCCCCTACGTGGGCATCTGCGGCGGCTGCTCGTGGGGCAATCTCTCACGCACGGCACAACTCGCCGCCAAGGAGCAAAACCTGCGCTCCACGCTCGAGCGCATCGGCAAGTTCGCTCCTGAGCAGGTCGATGAGTTGGTGCAGCCCATCTGCCACACCAAGGACGACTGGGGCTACCGCAATAAAATCGAGCTCGAACCGACCGTCGTCAACGGTCGCGTGCGCCTTGGCATGCACGGTGTCGACCCCAGCAAAATCGTGACTGTTGATACGTGTCCTCTGTTCGATAAGCGCTTCCCGAAGGCGCTCAAATCAGTCGTCGGCGCACTCAACTATCTAAGCGGCAGCCATGACTTGGGGCTCGAACGCGTGGGCATTCGCGCATCGCGCCGCACCAAGGCACTCGAGGTCGCACTCTGGACGCCCACGGGGTCGTTTCCGCGCTCGCAAGTCTCGCGCGTGCTGGCAGACGCCGCACACCCCACGAGCATAGTGCGCGTTATGAGCAAGGGTGAAAAGAAGGCCCGCCGCGTCTCCAAGGTTGAGATGCTCGCCGGCGAGGGCTCCTGGACCGAGAACATCGCCGACGGCCAGATGCGCCTTTCGGCCCCGTCGTTTTTCCAGGTCAACACCAAGGGTGCCGAGATTTTGATCGAGCTTGTCATGGAGGCGCTCGACCCGCAGGAAGACGAACTTGCCGTGGACCTGTATTGCGGAGCTGGAACCTTCACCCTGCCGCTCGCCCGCCGCTGCGACTTTGTTGCCGCCGTCGAGGCCTACGGCCCGGCCGTGCGCGACCTGCGCCGTAACCTGGAGATCAACAAACTCGATAACGTCGACGTCATCGGCGGCGACGCGGTGCGCGAGTTCCCCGATCAGGACGCCGATGTCCTGGTGGTCGACCCGCCGCGTGCAGGCCTCGCCCCCGAGGCGATCGACCTTATCGCCAGCACGAGTGCCCGCGATATCGCCTACGTGAGCTGCGACCCGGCCACCCTGGCGCGCGATCTCAAACGCTTTGTCGAAGAAGGCACCTTCTCCCCCGTAAAGATCACGCCAGTTGACCTGTTCCCGCAAACCTTCCACTGCGAAACCGTCGTCCACCTCAAGCGTAACTAGACCGTTTGCCCAAGACCACGCCCGATGATTTTTCTGGGACGGGGATAAAAATAGATTTGCTCCGAATGATTATTTAATCCCCGTCCCGAAATTGAACCGCCCCTCATTTCTTGAACATTAGAAATGGGGGCTTCTTTATGGACGGGAGAGTCAGGCACGACGCCACGCTGAGGACTCTTGCAGCAGAGCTTTGCGACAGGGGGTGCGGGCGCGCCGAAGGCCAGCGGGAGGCCGAAGGGTGCCCGGACCCGGCCGGGGCCGGCGGCGTGCGAGGGCAAGCTCATGCGACGGAGCTGCTGCCCGGGCGCCTGAAGGACGAATTCTACAGGAGCCGGACGTGGCGGAGCTTCGAGGAGTTCAAGCGGGACCTCGAAGCCTATACCGTTCACTGGAACAAGAGGAGGCGGGTTAAGCAAAAGGGACTGACCCCGGAGGAGTTCCGAAATCAGTCCCCATGTGCGGCATAGGCCGCTAATTGACCCGTCCAAGTATCGGGGCGCAGTTCATTTCAGCGCCGCCCGAGAAAGCTAAACGCCTTCTGGCAGGTTGTCCCGGGCCGAGGGCGGCCACCTTGATCGCCCTCGGCCCTCACCCACCTCAACTGCCCCTCAATTACATAGAGCTGATTGAGGAGGGCGCAGGCTAGCGGGTGCCTTCCTCATCGTCGTTGGGCCGGTAGGTGATGAACTCGATAACAAAGGCCAGGACGGCAGAGACGAGCGAGGCGATGATCGCGAAGATCATGTGGGAGATCCCGGCGCCACCAGGGGTCCCGTCGATAAAGTTGAGCAGGTTGAAGACGCCGAGGCCGCCCGAGATGTACATGAGAGCGCCAGTCATTCCCACGATGGCGCCGCCCACGGCGGAGCTCAGGCATGCCACGACGAACGCGCGCTTGTTGGGGAGGGCGATGCCGTAGATGCCCGGCTCGGTGACGCCGAAGAAGAAGGCGGAGATCATCGCGGGAAGGGCGATGCCGCGGAAGCGCTCGTCCTTGTTTCTGAGGTACATGGCAAAGATGACCGCTCCGAGCGCGAACCCGTGGCCGATGGTGGCGGCGAGCACGCTGTCGTGGCCGAGGGTGTTCAGATTCATGATGGAGATGGGGATGAGGCTCCAGTGGAAGCCAAAGATGACGAGGCACATCCACAGTCCGCCAACCAGGGCGCTGCCCAGGACGGAACCAACCACGGGGAGCTGGAAGATGAACGAGAATGCCGCGCTCAGCAGGTTGGTGATGAGGGTGGCCACCGGGCCGATGATGAGGTAGCCCAAGACGATGGAGACCGTCATCGTGGCGAGCGGGACAAGGAACATCTTGAGCGCAGCCGGCATCCAGCTCTTGAGCCAGCGCTCAAGGATAGAGCCGAACCACACCATGAGAAGGACGGGGATCACCGAGCTCACGTAGCCGGACACGGGCATGATGATGGGGAGCCCGAGGGCGGTGGCGTACCACGAGAACGTGCCGGCCACGCCGAGGTCGATGCTGCCGAGCGCCTCGCCCGAGGTCAGGGCGACCATCGTCGGGTAGAGAAGCGCCACGCCGATTGCCACGCCGGTGAACTCGTTCATGCGGAACTTGCGCGCGGCACTGAACGCCAGGGCGACGGGAAGGAAGTAGAAGAAGCCGTCAGCCACGGTGTAGAGCAGCGTGTAGAGGCCGTCGTTTGCAAAGGCCGGGACGAAGTAGGTGATGAGGGCAAGCAGTCCCTTCATGATGCCTGCGGCGGCAAGCGGTCCCAGGATGGGCTGGAAGATGCCAGAGATGAGGTCGATGACGACGGAGGCAACGGTCTTATCGCCCTGGGGCTCGTCGTCGGCGCTTGCGCCGCCCGAGAAGTTGCCGGCCTCCAGGACCGCGTCGTAGACGTCCTCGACGATGTTACCCACGACCACCTGGTACTGGCCGTTGGCCTGGATGACCTGGATGACGCCCTTGAGGGCCTCGATCTTGGCAGTGTTGGCGCGGGACTCGTCCTTGAGTTTGAAGCGCACGCGCGTGATGCAGTGCGCGACGCTGGCGACGTTCTCTGTGCCGCCTACGTTCTCGAGTATGGATCTGGCCAGATCGTCGTATTTTTCAGCCATTATTTTCTCCTTAGTGATATTGCCCGGGCGGCTAGCCCAGGTCGCCTCCGTTGGTGGCGATGGCCTGTTGATACCAGTAGAAGCTCTTCTTGCGCCTGCGCTCGAGCGTGCCGTTGCCCAGGTTGTCGCGGTCCACGTAGATGAAGCCGTAGCGCTTCTCCATCTCGCCGGAGCCCGCGCTCACGAGGTCGATCGGCCCCCAGGTGGTGTAGCCGAGCATCTCGACGCCGTCCTGCTCGATGGCGTCACGCATGGCCTCGATGTGCTCGCGCAGGTAGGCGATGCGGTAGTCGTCCTCGATCGTGCCGTCGGGAAGCACCTCGTCATAGGCGCCGAGGCCGTTCTCCACCACAAAGAGCGGCTTCTGGTAGCGGTCCCAGAGGTCGTTGATCGTGATGCGGAATCCCAGCGGGTCGATGACCCAGCCCCAGTCGCTCGTGCGCACGTAGGGGTTCTCCACGCCGGCGAAGGCGTTGCCCTCGGCGACGCCGCCCACGGAGTCGGGGTCGCCCGCGGTGCAGCGCGAGGAGTAGTAGCTAAACGAGATGAAGTCGACGGTGTTCTCCGCAAGGATGCGCTCGTCCTCGGCGGTCATGCCCACGTCGATGCCCTCGCGCTCGAGCATCTTGAGCGCGTAGCCGGGGTAGCGACCGCGCGCCTGCACGTCCACGAAGAAGAGGTCCTCCTGGTTCTTGACCTGCGCCGCGCGAACGTCCTCGGGACGACAGGAGTAGGGGTAGTAGCTTCCCGCGGCGAGCATGCAGCCCACCTTGTTCTCCGGATCGACCTCGTGGGCGATCTTGGTGGCCCAGGCGCTCGCCACGAGCTCGTTGTGCGCGGCGCGGTACTCGGCCTCGCGGGCATTCTCCCCGGGCTCGAGGACGATGCCGGCACCCATGAAGGGACGGTGCAAGATCATGTTCATCTCGTTGAACGTGATCCACCAGCGCACGAGGCCGCGGTAGCGGTTGAAGAGCACCGTCACAAGCCGCTTGTAGAGCTCGATAAGGGTGCGGTTTCGCCAGGCGCCGTACTTCTTGACGAGGTGGATGGGGCAGTCGAAGTGCGTGATGGTCACGAGGGGCTCGATCCCGTGCTCGCGGCAGCAGCGGAACACGTCCTCGTAGAAAGCGAGCCCGGCCTCGTTGGGCTCCTCCTCGTCGCCATTGGGGAAGATGCGGCTCCAGGCGATGGAGAGGCGAAAGACCTTAAAGCCCATCTCCGCGAAGAGGGCTATGTCCTCGCGGTAGTGGTGGTAGAAGTCGATGCCCGTCTGGGCCGGGTAGTAGTACCCGGGCTCGAAGTCGAGCATGCGCCTCAGGCCGCGGCTTACGTCGTTGCGCTCCGGCCCGTGTGGGATGACGTCGACGTTGGCAAGGCCGCGGCCGCCCTCGTCATAACCTCCCTCGCATTGGTTGGCGGCGGTGGCTCCTCCCCAAAGGAACCCTTTTGGAAATGGCATGGTGCCTCCTTCTCTCTGGCGCCCCCATCTCTGCGGGGGACGCTTTATAACGTCCTTGCGGCCTCGCGCGCCTGGCCCGTGGCCCTTTCCCTGATGCGCGCGGGCCGCCTGTGAAGGGGTGACTAGCTGACGGCTTGTCCTGCGGCGGCGCGACGTGCCTCCCGGCCTCCAAGCAGGGAGGGGACCTGTGCCAGGCACACGCCGGCGAGGATGATGGCGACGCCCAGCCACTCGACGACGCCGAGCGGCTCGCCGAGGACGATCATGGCGATGAGCAGGCCGGCGGGGAGTTCCGCGGCGGCCATGACGGTGGACAGGCCCGCGGGCAGGTGCGGAGAGCCCATGCCGAAGAGCAGGACCGGGCAGAGCATGCCAAAGAAGCCGGCGATGACGGCAAAGGGCAGGATGCCCTGGGCGAGGACGCCCGAGACGACGTAGTCCGGACACACCGTGAGCGACATGACCACGGAGCCCGCGCATACGATGACGCCACGCTGCTCGGACGAGCAGGGGGCCTCGACCTTGCCGGAGAGGGTGACAAAGAGGGAGCAGGACACGGCCGCCCCCAGCGCGCAGAGCAGGGCCACGGGGTCGTACCCGGTGATGCCGGTCTTGTAGACGCCGCTGGCGAACACCGTTCCGAAGACGATGACCAGGGCGGAGACCACTTGGAGGAGCCTCGGCGGCCGGCGCGTCATGACGGTCTGCCACACGAGCCCCAGCCACGTGAACTGGAAGAGGAGCGTGAGTGCCACCGGGGCGGGCAGCACGCTCATGGCGTAGCAGTAGAGGATTGAGGTGAGGCAGGTGAGGGCTCCCAGGCCCATGAGCTTGAGGGCGAGCTTCCAGCCCACGCGCTGCCAGCGGTGCCCGAGTGCGTGCCCTGCGAGCGTGGCGAGGGCGAAGAAGAGGCAGCCGAACCACGCCTGGCTCGCCACCACCTGCGCTGAGGTGAAGCCCGCGGCGTAGGCGAGCTTGTAGGTCGTGGCCATCGCGCCGTAGCAGGCGCCGCCCGCAAAGACCTGGAGCGCCGCCTTGACCTGCCCCGCGCCCGCGGCTCCCGCCTCGGCGGTCTGTTGCTTGATTGTGTTTGTTTCTGCCATTAGGCTCCCTTCCGTCTGCTGTCTTGCAGATGCACGTCTCGTGCGTCTGTTCCCTGCAGTCGGAAGGTGGGCTCGTGCGGTCTTCTGGCGGTGCATGTGGTACCTGCTGCCAAGACGAAAAAAGCCACGCAACCGACTGCTCGGTTGCGTGGCAAAAAGGTGGCTAGCGCCCAGAAAAGTCCACGCGTTTTTAGACTGGGACAAAGTACTACAACAGGTGAGATTCCGTCAAGAAAAACCGAAGAAAAAAGTGAGCCTCTGCCCGCCGTACCTGTAGCGGTCGTTTCCCCGAACGGGGCGGTGCTGTTGGGGGCTGTCTCGATCTGTAACAGTAAGACCCGGTTTTGGTCCGTAGATGTTACAGATTTAGACGTTTTGTCGGGGCGGTTTCCGTTTGTCTTGATCTGTAACAGTTAGGGGTCAAAAGTGGGTCTAGATGTTACAGATTGAGATTGTTGAGGATGGGTGAGGGTAGCTAATTCGGACGGGGCTATTTTAGCTACCCTGCAAGTGGGGTAGCTAAAATAGCCCCGTCCCTTTTTAAACAATGGAAAATCGAGCGTGGCAAGCGGAGGTCTTCGGGGTATAAGACGGCTAATTGTATGCCGCCTATGAAAGGAACCCTCATGCCCAGCGTTGCCGTTCTCGCCGCCGATGGCTTTGAAACTATTGAATGCCTGACCATGGTCGATGTCATGCGTCGCGGCGGCGTGCGCGCCACGCTTGTCTCGATTATGCCCACGCGCGAGGTCGTAAGCTCGCTGCAGATCCCCGTGACCTGCGATGCGCTCTTTGATGAGATCAATTTTGACGAGTACGACTGCGTCGTGCTGCCCGGCGGCCTGCCCGGTGCCACCAACCTGCGCGCCGACCAGCGCGTCTGCGACGTAGTCTGCGATTTCGCCGCGACCAAGCACGTTGCCGCCATCTGCGCCGCCCCGTTTATCCTGGGCGAGCTCGACCTGCTCGAGGGACGCCACGCCACGTGCTTCCCCGGCTTTGAGAAGAGCTTCCCCGAGGGCGCCTATACCGGCGACAAGGTCACGCACGACGGCAACATCATCACCGCCAGCGGCATGGCCCAGTCGCTCCCCTTTGCGCTTGAGCTGCTGCGCACGCTCGCCGGCGACAAGGCCGTCGAGAAGGTCGCCGAGGGCATTCAGCTATGATTTTGGCTTCGCAATCACCGCGCCGCATCGAGTTGATGCGCGAGGCAGGCTATAACATTCGCGTGATTCCCGCAGATATCGACGAAACGCCTTTTGATGGCGAGGTCCCGCTTACGCTCGTTGAACGCTTAGCACGCGCCAAAGCCGCCGCCGTTGCCGCCGAGCATGCCGAGCCCAACGAACTGACCGTCGCGGCCGATACTATTGTCACCTTTGACGGCCATATTTTGGGCAAGCCGGCAGACGGGGACGAGGCACGCACCATGCTCCGCGAGCTTTCGGGCCGCACGCACCAGGTCGCAACCGGCGTCTGCATCGTTAAAGCCGGCGACGCTACAGCTCCGCATGCCGCCGAGAGCCTGTCGTTTGTCGATGTGACCGACGTGACGTTCTATGAGCTTACCGAAGAGCAGATCGAGCGCTATGTTGCCTCCGGCGAACCCATGGACAAGGCCGGGGCCTACGGCATCCAAGGCACAGGCGGCCGCATGCTTGTGCACGATATTTCGGGTGACTTCTACAACGTGGTGGGCTTGCCCATCGCTCGCGTCGCACGCGCGATTCAAAAACTCTCGTAATTGCATCTGGCGCTGGGTATCCCCCAGCGCCTACAATTTTGCCGTACCGTACGGATCCCGACCGGGCATAAGGCCCGGCGGAAAACCGATAGGAGAAAACATGGACACACTGCTCGAAGCCATCGATGTTTGCAATGTCGATGGCTTTTGCTTTGGCAACTATACGGACGAGGAAGCTGGCACCGGCTGCACCGTAATCGTGGCGCCCGAGGGTGCCACCGGTGGCGTTGACGTTCGCGGCGGTGCTCCCGCATCGCGCGAAACCGACTTGCTGCGACCCGAGAACACCGTCGACAAGGTCCACGCCGTCTGCCTTTCGGGCGGATCGGCCTTTGGCCTCGAGGCTGCAAGCGGCGTGGCCCGCGAACTCGAGAGCCGCGGCATTGGTCTGCCCGTCGGCCCCACGCAGGTGCCCATCGTGTGCTCCAGCTGTATCTTCGACCTTGCCTTTGGCGACCCCACCGTTCGCCCCGACATTGAGGCCGGCATCGCCGCCGTGCGCGAGGCGCTCGACCACACCCCCACCAAGCTCGAACAGGGCAACGTAGGCGCCGGCACGGGCGCTACCGTGGGTAAGCTCATGGGCCCTGCCACCTGCATGAAGGCCGGCCTTGGCGCTGCCGCCGTGGCGCTCGGCCCCATCAAGGTGGGCGCCGTGGTCTCGGTCAACGCCTGTGGCAACGTTGTCGACCCCTTCACCGGCGAGTGGGTCGCCGGTATGCGCGCCGCAGCCGATAGCGACCAGATCGTCGACATGGAACTCGCAGCCTTTGCCGCCGCCGGATCCATGCAGATGCCGCTCGACCGCACCAACACCACCATCAGCTGCATCGTCACCAACGTGGAACTCACTAAGGCACAAGCCACCAAGGTCTCTCAGATGGCCGCAGACGCCTACGCACACGCCATCCGTCCCACGCACACCACCAACGATGGCGACACCATCTACACCCTCGCCAGCGGCAAACTGGGTGCCCAGGCAAGCGCCGCCGTTCCCCTAGACCTGCTGGGCATGCTCGCCGTAAGGGCTTTGCAAACCGCCATCGTAAACGGAGCCAAAACCGCCAAAACCTCCCACGGCATCCCAGGTGCTGCGAAGTAATCTCACTCGACCGTCGGCCGGAGGCGGGCGGGCATTACGTTTGCTGCTCTACAGTCCTATGCAAGACGAAGGCCACATTAAGTGGCCTTCTTTGCATGCGGAGCTCGCGACAAACGTAATGCCCGCCCGCCTCCGGCCGACTTCCAACCTTTTTCTTTTCAGCCCAGGCCCCTGTGTACCGCGCGTCGAAGATCTTCAAATTCAAATCATCTGAAAATCGATACTTATAGCAGAGGCCCCTTGGCCTTTAGTTTGATACAAGTTCCGCACGAGCCGGAAAGCACTTAATGTGCTTTCCGTGCGAGCAGGACTGTTCGCAGTAGCAAACTAAAGGCCAAGGGGCCCAGTCAACCCAACAGTATCGATAACTCAGCAGTTAGTTGAATTTGAAGATCTTTGAGGCAAGACGGTATAGGCCGAGTGTGGTTTTGTCTCCGGCACGACCGCGGAGGTTAGTGAAGAAGCCGACCACACCGTAACGTGCACGACGATACATACGCTCGTCATAGGCCTTCAAATCATTCCACAGCGTCTTCAGACGCTCATCGGCACAATCCTCGTCGGAAAGCTTGGTGAGCACCGAGCAGATCGCCATCATCATGGTGAAGTAGCCCATCATGTACGAACGCAGACGCGACGACTCGACATCGCTGTACAGGTGGTACGACTCCATCATGATACGCGTAACACGGAACTGCTGGTCCAGACGCTTGACCATCGTGGCCTCGTTGACACTCTGGCCCTCGCGACCGATAAAGTAGCGATAGAGGTCGATGTCGGCGTAGTACATGGTCTTGCAACGCGGCAGCGGCACGTAGGCGTAGATGTTGTCCACATAGAACGTGTGCGGCGGCATGGGCAGGTTGGACTCGCGCAGCACATCCGTGCGATAGCACAGGCTGTGCATGAGCAGATTCTGGTCCAAACGGAAATGGCCGATCTGGTCCCAGGTAAAGATCTTTTTTCGAGGCAGGGCAAACTTGTAACCAATGGCCGTATGCGTACCCTCGTAAACCTTCTCGTACACGTAGTTCGAGATAAACAGGTCGACGCGCTGGTCGCGCTCCTCAAAGCCACGCAGAATCGACAGCATGGTCGAAAGCGCCGCACCGTCGAGCCAGTCGTCCGAGTCAACGACCTTATAGTACGTACCATGCGCCTCACACAGGCCCGAGAGGACGGCGATACCGTGGCCGCCATTCTCCTGGTGCACCGCGCGGATGATTCCAGGATAACGGGCCTCCCACTCGTCGGCCTTGGCGGCCGTCTCGTCCTTGGAGCCGTCGTCCACCACGATAATCTCGATATCGGTGGCGTAATTGCTCCCCTCCAAGATGGAGGTGATGCAATGGTCCATATCCTTGGCGGCGTTATACGAGGGAATACCGAATGTTATGACTTTATGCATGGCAGGCGATAATCTCATCCGAAAGATCGAGGGCAGAATTGGTCACGGCGTCCATATCGTAGTAACGATACTCGGCCAGACGACCCACCGGGTGGAAGTTCGTCAGGTTCTGGACGCGCTCAAGGTAGCGCTCATAGAGCTCACGGTTCTCGGGCTCCAGAATAGCGTAGTACGGCGTCTCGCCCGAGCCGGGCGTATAGGCCTTGGAGTACTCCTTCATGATGGTGGTCTTGCCGGGCAGGACCTGACCAGTCATGTTCTTGAACTCGGTGATGCGCGTATAGTCCTCGCTCGTGGTGTAGTTGACGGTGCCCACGGGCTGGAACTGGTCCATATCGAGCGTCTCGAACTTCATATCGAGCGTGCGGTACGGCAGCGCGCCCAGGTCGAGGTTGAATAGCTCGTCGAGCGGACCGGTGTAGACGATCTCGCCGCCATAGACCTTGCCGTCGATCTTGACGGTGGTCTCGTCGATTTCAAAGAGGTCACGGGCGTCTACGTCACAGAATACGTCGATCAGATCGTGATCGAGCATATGCTCGAACAGCGCGGTATAGCCGTCCTGCGGCATGCCCTGGAAAGGAGCCTGCGGGAAGTAGCGATCGTCATCGCCCACAAAGACGGGAACGCGGCCGGTGATCGAGGGGTCGATCTGGTCGGGCGTCTGGCCCCACTGCTTCATGGTGTAATGCAAAAAGACGTTCTCATAGACATAATCGGCGACCTCGGCAAGATCCGGGTCGTTCTTCTTGCGCAGCTCCATAATGGGCACCTTGACGTCCTTGCCAAAGGTCTCCACGAGCTTCTGATACAGCTCCTCGCCGCGCTCATCGCCAAAGGCGAGCTTGAGGCTCGCATGGTTAAAGGGTACGGGCATGAGGGTGCCGTTGATGTTGGCGAGCACCTTGTGCTGGTAGTCCGTCCACTTGGTAAAGCGCGACAGGAAGTTATGGACGCGCTCATTAAAAGTGTGATAGATGTGCGGACCGTACTCGTGGACCAGGATTCCGGCCTCGTCAGTGCAGTCGTAGGCATTACCCGCGATGTGGCCGCGACGTTCCAAAACGGCAACACGATAGCCGATAGTTTCGGCAAGACGGCGGGCGCAAACGGCACCGGCATAACCGGCGCCGACAACGATCATGTCGTACGCACCGGCATTAAAGCCTTCAGGCAGGCCTGAGGTAATCTGCATCGATACTCCTTGTCAAAAGCCACACGCTTTTTAACTGGGCTTTTTCTCGAACATACGTCGAGACATATTTATCAGAGCGATTATAGCGCTAATGCGTCCTATAATGAGCTTGCCACACAAGGAAAGCTCAAGCACCGCGGCGTACATTATTGAAAGGTAAACCCGCTAGCAGCGGGTTTATTCGTGTACAGCCGAGGGCCTGGAGCTTAGCGAAACGCTTGTAAGGAGTATCATGAGCGATTTCCTGAACCGTATGAAGTCTGCCGCCAAGGCCGACCTTAAGACGATCGTCCTGCCCGAGGGCGAGGATCCGCGTACCATCGTCGCGGCAAACAAGATCATCGAAGAAGGCCTGGCCAACATCGTCATCCTGGGCGATCCCAACGAGATCAACGTTCCCGGCGCCACCGTCATCGACCCGCGCAATGCCGAGAAGCACGAGGAGTACGCACAGAAGTTTGCCGAGCTCCGCGCCAAGAAGGGCGTTACCATCGAGCAGGCTCGTGCCCAGGTGATGGACGCCACCTACTTTGGCACCATGATGGTCAAGATGGGCGATGCCGACGGCCTGGTCTCCGGTGCCTGCCACTCCACCGCCGACACCCTGCGCCCCGCGCTGCAGATCCTCAAGACTGCCCCGGGCACCAAGCTGGTCTCGGCCTTCTTCGTGATGTGCACCGACACCCCGCAATTCGGCACCGACGGTACGCTGATCTTCGCCGACTGCGGCCTCAACATCAACCCGTCCTCTGACGAGCTCTCCGAGATCGCCATCGCCTCGGCCCACTCCTGGTCCACCTTTATGGGCAATGTTGAGCCGCACGTGGCCATGCTCTCCTACTCCACCATGGGCTCCGCCGGTGGCGAGGTCGCCAAGAAGGTCCAGGAGGCCGTGAAGTTCTGCAAGGAGAAGGCACCCGAGCTCGCCATCGACGGCGACCTGCAGCTCGATGCTGCTATCGTCCCCACCGTCGCCCAGCTCAAGGCTCCCGGCTCCTCCGTCGCCGGTAAGGCCAACGTGCTCGTGTTCCCCGACCTCGAGGCCGGCAACATCGGCTACAAGCTGGTCCAGCGCTTCGCCGGCGCCGACGCTTACGGCCCCATTCTGCAGGGCATCGCCAAGCCGGTCAACGACCTGTCGCGCGGCTGCTCTGCCGACGACATCGTGGGTGTCGTAGCCATCACCGCCGTCCAGGCTCAGATGGCTGAGTAGCGGACGCACTCGCCCGAAGGCCGTACGGGCTAACCCCTGAAAACGTCCTCGACCAATGAAACGCCCCCGTTCTGCTCCTTCGGAGCTACGAACGGGGGCGTTTCTGGTCTGCGGAATGTTTTCAGGGGTTAGCCCGTACGGCCTTCTACTGCCACGAAGCATTCAGAACATCTGGAGTGGACGGCGGCTTGGCTACGAGCTGGGGCTGAGGATCTGAATGAATGGGTGTCGTTGCTGGGAGCGCTGGCGTTACTGGTGATGATCACTTTGGGACTCGAATTTCCGCCTGCTAGCAAAAAGGCCTCCTGAGCTGCTGCTCAGGAGGCCTTTCGTTCAATCGCAAGCGAACGCACTAGTTATTCGCGGTCAAACGCTCGACGTCGTGGGCGATCATGTATTCCTCGTCGGTGGGGATGACCATGACCGTGACGGAAGAGCCGGCGGCGCTGATGACCTGCGGGCCGTTACCCACGGCCTCGCGGTTCTTGTTGTTGTCGATGCGCACGCCCAGCCACTCGAAGCAGTCGCAGAAAGCCTTGCGGATCGACCAGTCGTTCTCGCCAATGCCGGCGGTAAAGGTAATGGTGTCCACGCCCGCCATGGAAGCGATCATGGAGCCGGCCTGCTGCATGGCCTTGTAGGCGAACATATCGAAGGCGAGCAGGCAGCGCTCGTCGCCCTCGGAGGCGCGCGTACGGATGTCACGGGCGTCGTTGGAGATGCCCGAGATGGCAAGCAGACCAGACTGCTTGTTCATCATGTCATCGACTTCCTGGTAGCTGTAGCCGCCCTCGCGCTGCAGGTAGCACACGGTAGCCGGGTCAATGGAACCACAACGGGTGCCCATCATCAGGCCGTCGAGCGGCGTGAGGCCCATCGTGGTATCGCGGCATACACCGTCCTCGATGGCGGCAAGCGAGGCGCCGTTGCCCAAATGGCACGAGAGCAGGCGGTGGCAGCGCGAGCCCAGGATCTCCTTGGCCATCATCCACTCATAGCGGTGACTCGTGCCGTGGGCACCGTACTTGCGCACGTGGTACTTGTCGCACACGTCCTTGGGCAGCGCGTAGGTGTAGGCGACCTCGGGCATGGTCATGTGGAACGAGGTGTCGAAGACGGCCACGTTGGGCAGCTCCGGATACTTCTCGCGGCAATATTCGATTGCCGCGGCCTCGCCGTAATTGTGCAGCGGGGCGAGCGGAGCAACCTCGAGGATCTTAGCCATGACCTCATCGTCGACGACCGCGGAATCATCGAAGTGCCAGCCACCCTGAACGATACGGTGGCCGATGCCATCGATCGTAAAGTCGGTCTTCTCGAGCTCCTCGAGCACGCGCGCAATGGCGCAGCGATGATCGGGAAAAGGAATCTCCTCGGTCTGCTTGGCACCACCGTTCTCGGAGTGGCCAAAGATGCCCATATCCGAGCCGATACGCTCGCAGTTGCCCTTGGCGAAAACCTCGCGGGTATCGGTATCCAAAAGCTGATATTTAAGGCTCGAGCTGCCGGCGTTGACAACAAGTACGTTCATGAGACTCCTTTGCAGTGCGATACGGTCGGCGCAGACCCCTTAAGGCGGCCGCATGTTAATAAGAAGTTATCACAACTTGATAAATAGCTATCAGGCATATCGCTCAACGAGACGAAAGAGGGGCTGAACGGCGCTCGGTCGTCCAGCCCCTCCCCTCTTGCAATTACTTGCCGTTGACGATGCGCTCGACGTCGGAAGCGATCATGAACTCCTCGTCCGTGGGGATGACGAAAATCTTGACCTTGGAATCCTTGGCAGACAGGCACCAAGCGCCGTCACCACGCAGGGCGTTGCGGGCATGATCCATCTTGACGCCCATAAAGGCCAGGCGGTCGGCAACGCCGGCGCGGACGGCCGGAGCGTGCTCGCCGATGCCGGCGGTAAAGACCAGGGTGTCCATACCGCACATAGAAGTGGCCATCTCGGCAGCCTTGGCGGCAATCTTGTAGACGAACATATCGAAGGCGAGCTGAGCCTCGGGGTCGCCAGCGGCAGCGAGCTCCTCGACATTGCGGCAATCGTTGGTCTTGCCACCGGTCACAGCCAAAAGGCCGGACTTCTTGTTCATCATCTCGTCAACCTCGTCGAAGGTGTAGCCGCCCTCGCGCTGCAGGTAGCACACGGTAGCCGGGTCGATGGAGCCACAGCGGGTGCCCATCATGACGCCGTCAAGCGGGGTGAGACCCATGGTGGTGTCCATGCACTTGCCGTCCTCGATGGCGCACAGGGAAGCGCCGGAGCCGATATGGCACACGACGACCTTGCGGGCCTCGCCGTTGGTCATCTCGGCGACCTTCTTGGAGATGTAGCGGTAGCTGGTGCCGTGGGCGCCGTACTTACGGATGTGCAGCTTGTCGCAGACGTCCTTGGGCAGGGCGTAAGTCTTGGCGACCTCGGGCATGTTGAAGTGGAAAGCGGTGTCGTAGACCGTGACGTTGGGCAGGTCGGGATACTGCTCCAGGCAGTACTCGATAACGTTGGCCTCGGGGTTGTTGTGCAGCGGGGCGAGCGGAGCGACCTCGCGGATCTTGGCAAGGACGTCCTCGTCGACGAGGGAGGAATCGCCAAAGTACCAACCGCCCTGAACGATACGGTGGCCAATGCCCTCGATCTTGACGCCGTTAGCCTCGAGGTCCTTCAGGACGACCTCGATGGCGACCTTGTGGTCGGGGAACTCGATGTTCTCGGTCACCTTCTTGGAGCCGTTGGCAGCGTGGGTGAAGGTGCCGCCGGTAAAGCAGACGCGCTCGCAGGAGCCCTTTGCGGACACCTTGTGGGACTTGGTATCGATGACCTGATACTTAAGGGTCGAAGATCCTGCGTTGACGACCAGAACGTTCATGTGTCTCCCTACTAACAGGCGGTGTGGCGCCGCCAGGTTACATACGCTTCAATAATAAACCCAAACGCCCTCGCGCTCGGGTTTATTGCGTTGATATATAAGTTATCGGTGCCCAAATACTCATGACCTTTGGCGTGTAAGACGAAAGAGCGCGGGGATATACACAAGGGAAGAAATCCCGAGCGCAACAAGCAATACGACTCGAATGCCCGCAACGCTACTCAACACAGCGTTGAGCAGATAGAAAAGAACGGCACCCACCGCCACCATCTGGCTTTGAACCGAAATCAGTGAACAGCGCATCGAAGAATCGGCTGCCTTTTGAAAAATTGAGTATTTAATTGGAGCAAATAACGAGTACGCAACCGTCTGCAGCACATAGAACACGGGCAGCAAATTAGCCGGAGTAAGGGGGATCAAAAACAAAGCTGTCAATACTAAGCGAACGATGCCGCAAATACGCGCAAAGCGGCCCTTGTCGACATGAGCAATCGCACAGGGCACAATAAGTCCCATGGAGGCCGAGGCAAGGAGCTGGACCGCAATGGTCACACCCGAAGCGACGGCATTCATTCCGCGACCTGCAAGCAGCAGTGAGAAAAAGTCTTCCAGGGCGACAAAAGCAAATGCCTGAGAACAGTCCATGATGAACGCTGAACGAAGAATGCCATTACCCGCAATAGCGGTACCGATCATCTTCGGGCTAATCCCATGTTCAGGTGTCGTCGCAGTGCCTCCTCTTCGCATTTCAGGAATGCAGACAACGACAACCAACGTCAACACCATTGCGATGATATCTGCCGAAAGACCAATGAGATATGCACCGACGGACGAAATGAAACCGCCCACGCAAGCGGAGATGGCATAAGAGGCATAGAAAACAAACCGCTCAACGACATTAAGTCTTACGAGCTGGTCCTGAGAGACGCTGTCAATGTAAATCGCTTCGATGGATCCGCTCACACACGCAACGGCAAAACCCTTGAGAGCGAACGCACCGATTAAAAGCAGGGGAGAACGGACGAGAAGCAGGGCGGCGTAGTATCCAAGCATTCCCACGACGCCAACGAGACCGCTTGTCTTTCGCCCAAACCTATCAGCAATATAGCCAGTGGGAACTTCAAGGATGAACTTGCTCACTTGATATGCAATCATCATGCTAGAAATCGATACCATCGAAAGTCCGACGAACTCAAGGTAGACAGTTAGAAAATACAAGATGGTGCTGAAGTTCGACAGAAAAACGAACGTCATATAAAGCAAAACCGTACGGTTTTTCATGCTCCACCCTCCAAGAGTCAGCAATCTAAATCGGAATCTTGGAAAAGCATGAGGGCAAAGCTGTCAGCTATGTGTTACAAGGCGTCAATAATCACTTGATGCCTCGAAGCCAATTAATCTCACGAAGCAAGATGACGCAATAGGTGCAGAAAAACCGTCTGGTGTCGATCAGTCCAGGAATTTTGCCGATAGCAAAAGTAGATAGGCAAGGTTACATCACGCGAACCTTCAATTGAGCACTCACTCACTTCTGATCCATCCGACGCAAGAGAGGACCCAGACAAACCCAATATCAATCCCCCGGCTTGAAGAAACTCAGTCTGAGCCCTGTTTCCGTATTCGACATCGCGGAAGCGGAAATTAACCAGCTGAGCTTCGGGACATTGATTGATTGCATTGAGACAGGGTGACAAATTAATGGGAACAGCGAGCCTGCCGCCCAGTAACTCGCGAATGGTCATGGCGCCCACAGATTGATGACCCGCTGGGCATGAAAGAACCTTGAGCTCCTTTTCACCCAAATATTTTGAAGAAAGGACGCTGTCCCGTGGTTCCTCGAATGAGATAGCCGCATCCGAAATGCCAAGCACAAGTGATTCAAAGCATGTAGCCGTTGGCTGATGCCACACATCAAGGTGAATCTGAGGGTGCGAGCGTTCAAACGAGTCATACCAGCTTTCGGCAAAAAGGCGCCCCCGCCCATGAAGGCAGGGGGCGTAAAGACGAAAGTGGCCATCGGGCGAAACGCCGTCGCCCCTCGATTGAGCGTACTTTTTGAGATCGTCGACTTGTGCCAGGATCACGCGTGCACGACGCGCAAATTCTCTGCCCGCCGGAGACAAAACAGCCTCCCCCGCCGATCGGTCAAGCAAAACAATCTGATACTCAGATTCCAACTTTTTGATTGCCGACGAAACGGCCTGCGGACTCACATGAACGGCGCGAGCTGCTTTGCGCACGCCGCCATAGTTCGCCACCGCTTGAAGGTATTCGAGTTGAGAAAGCTGCATAGATTACTCCAAAGGCAGCCAAGTCGACGGACCAAGCGCCCTCAGATGAGGTTCTCGCCCAGGTTTTTGCCGCCGAGGACGTGCATGTGGAAGTGCATGACGGTCTGGCCGGCGTTGACGCCCTTGTTGGAGATGACGCGGAAACCGTCCTCCAGACCCTTGGCCTTGGCGACCTCTTGGATGGCGTGAGCCATGGCGCCCATGGTCTCGGCAGGCACGTTGTCGGCGATGTCGCTGTAGTGCTTCTTGGGGATCACGAGCGTGTGGACCGGCGCCTGGGGGTTGAGGTCATCGAAGGCGATGACCTGGTCGTCCTCATAGACAACGGTCGAGGGGATCTCGTGGTTGGCAATTTTACAGAAGATGCAATCACACATAGCTGGTTCCTTTCTCACAGACCAAGGTAATTATATTTGGTCGAGATGCTTAGAACGAGAGGTTGTCGTCCGTGTTGGCGGCTTCGCCGTCGGCGAGCACGTCGTTGCCGTCGACGTCCTTAAGGAGCACCGAGACCTTCTGCTCGGCATCGGACAGGCGGGTGCGCAGGCTCTTGAGGAGCTCGACGCCGCGGGTGTAGCTCTCGAGCGACTCCTCGAGCTCCATATCGCCCGACTCCAGGCTGCGGATGATGAGCTCAAGCTCCTGCGAGGCCTGCTTGTACGTAAGCTGCTCTACCGGGGTCTTCTCTGCCATATCTGTTTCCTTTCCTAAGGGTCTATCACTGCGAAACGCGGTCTACTCGACCGCGTTGACGGTTGCCGACACGTTACCGTCCGCCATGCGCACGCGGATGGCGTCGCCCGGCTTAAAGGTCTGGGCACTTATAGCCACACCATCGTCGCTGTACGCGATGGAATAGCCGCGGGCAAGTACCTTAAGCGGCGACAGGGCATCGAGCGAAGCCGCTGCACGGCCCAGGTCGGACGCTGGTTTGCTGAGCATCGTGCGCCCCTGATGCTCCAGACGGGAACTCGTAAGCGTGAGCGCATGGCGTTTGCCGTCGAGCCCTGAGGTGCTTGCAACCAGACGCTCGGGCAGACGCTCGAAGTTGGAGCGGAAGACCCCGACTGAGCGTACTATGGCGCCCGACAGGCGATCGGCAGTCAGTGCAAGCTCCGATTCGCGACGCTCGACCATAAATGTGGGGTCGTTGAGGCACGGGCGACACGCAGCGGCATCGAGCGCATCACCCAAGCGAGCCGTATAGGTATCCCAGGCACGGCGACCGCGCTGATCGAGCATCTCCAGGTCGACCTGGGCCGACCCAATCATCGATGCCATCGCGGCACCCAGACGCTGATGGCGCGCCTCGAGCACATCGGCCAACTCCGTCATAGCCGGCGCCACCGATTCTGCCGCCGCCGTGGGCGTGGAGGCGCGTCGGTCGCTCACCATGTCGCAAATCGAGGTATCGGGCTCATGGCCAATGCCGGTCACCACGGGCACAGGACAAGCCGCCACCGCGCGGGCAAGCTCCTCGTCATTAAAGGTCATGAGGTCCTCAAAGGAGCCGCCGCCGCGCACCAGCAAAATACAGTCGGGCGCCGGCGTAATGGAAGCGGCGCGGCGCAAGCCCTCAATGAGCTCGGCCGGCGCACCCTCGCCTTGGACCTTGGCGCCCACGCAAACAAGCTCGACGAGCGGGTTGCGACGGCGCAGCGTACGCTTGACGTCGTCGATTACCGCACCGGAAAGCGAGGTGACGGCCGCCACGCGTGAGCAAAACACCGGAATGCGGCGTTTGCGGGACTCGTCCATCAGGCCCTCGCGGCGTAGCTTTTCGGCCAACTGCGCCACCTGTTGACGCAGCAGACCCTCCCCCGCCAGCGAAAACGAGCGAGCGACAAAGCTCATGCGGCCCGTGGCCTTATAGAGATTGAAGCTGCCCTTAAAGCTCACCTGCATGCCGTCACGCAGATCGAAGGTACGCTTGAGATAGGCGCCCTTCCAGATGATGCAGTCGACGGCGGCCGAGTCGTCTTTAATCTGGAAGTAGCAGTGGCCACTTCGGGCATTGGGACCACGGAAACCCGTGACCTCGCCCAGGACGATCAGTTGCGGAATAGCATCGAGCGCACCGGCGGCGATCTCTACCGCCTGGCTCACGCTGAGCTCTTTACGCTCCTGCTCGTCCGAACCGTCGAACTCGGCGGAAACGCTATTGCCGGTTAGATTCCAACCTGCCACGCAACCTCCTTTCGTTATCGTGCACAAAGGCTCTGGCCCTGCGCAAATTCAAGTCCAACACATAGTACAGCGCCGCGGGGACACAAATCCCCGCGGCGCCCAGCGACCCAATTTGTTATCGGTTGGAGTTTCTGTTGTAGCGAGCCATAAGATAGAGCAGCTGAATAATCGAGGTGAGTGCCGCCGCCACGTAGGTAAGCGCGGCTGCCGTCAAGACCTTCTTGGCACCGTTGACCTGCTTGGAGCTCATACCCGACTGCTCAATATACGCCACGGCGCGCCGACTGGCGTCAATCTCGACCGGCAGCGTAACGAACTGGAACAGCACGCTAAACGAGAAGAAGATCAGCGCGAGGGTCGTGAGTCCCGCGATGTTCATAAACAGGCCCATGAGCAGCACGATGGTCCAAGTGTTCTGGGTAAAGTTGACGACCGGCACGAGGGCGGTGCGTACCTTCATCATGGTATAGCCGCTTTGACGCTGAGCGGCATGGCCTGCCTCGTGACAAGCGACAGCAACGCTTGCGACCGAGCCGCCCGAACGGTTGGAATCCGACAGATACAGATTGTTGTCCTGCGGGTTGTAGTGGTCGGTAAGCTCACCAGCGACGCCCTTGATACCCACGGCATTGCAGCCGTTGGCGTCGAGCATGCGGCGCGCGACCGCAGCGCCCGTGTCGCCGTCCGAGCGAACCTTGGACCACGTCTTGTACGTCGAATTGATATAGTTCTGTGCGGCAAGGCCAAGCACCGTGCAGACAAGCACAACCAGCAGGTACAGCGGGTCGATGCCAAAGCCGTATCCATAGTAGTAGGGCATACGAATTCCTCCGAATCGAGTTACACGTTGGAGGCATTCTACCCACTCAGCAGACTAGGCTTCCCTATAACAACTCAATCTTTCCGTCCTTCACGGTGAGCCCCATATTGCCGGAAAGCAGATCGTCCAGGCGCGAACCCACAAGCTCAAAACGCCAGCCTTCGCGCAGGGGGCTTTGCTCAGGATGCTCGATGTAATCGGCCAGGTCATCGCGCGAGGCAATGACCGAGGTCGCCACCCCCGAGCGCTCGGCAACCAAGCGAATAAGCGCATACATCAGGTCCGTCACGCTCTCAAGCTCCGGCGAAATCTGGCGATGCCCGCGCACCATGAGCGGCAGGCGATCGTGCGGGCAGCTCGCACCGCGCTTGATGGCCATGAGCGCGCCGTCCACGTCGCGCTCCCCCAACTGGTCGGTACCGCGAATGCTACGGAACTCCTCAACGCGCACGGGATTGCGCTTAACGAGCGCCAGCAGCGTATCGTCGGACATGACCCACTTGCGCGGGATGTTGCGGCGCTCGGCGCGGTCCTCGCGCCAGGCGGCGAGCTCGCGCGCGATGCCCAACTGGTGACGGCTGCACGAATTGATGCGTTTGACCTTACGGAACGCCTCGTGGCGATCGGCGCGATAGTGCGACTCGTCAGCCAGCGGGCGCAGCTCGTCGAGCACCCAGTCCACGCGGCCCAGCTCGCGCAGGCGGCTCATCATCTCGGTAAAGGCGACGATCAGGTACTTGACGTCATCGATCGCGTACTCGATCTGTTTGTCGGTCAGCGGGCGACGCGACCAGTCGGTCAGCGACTCGGTCTTGGGCAGCGAGACGCCGCAAAACGTCTGCACGAGCGCGCCGTAGGAAATCTGCTGGCGTTCGCCCAAAAAGGCGGCGGCCACCTGCGTGTCAAAAATCGGACGCGGCAGCACGCCCACGGTATGGAGCATAACCTCCATATCCTGCGAGCAGGCGTGGAAGACTTTGGTCACGCTCTCGTCGGCCATAAGCTCGGCCAGCGGCGACAGGTCGTCGATCACCAGAGGGTCGACCGCGACGCTCTCGGCAGGGGTGGCAATCTGAACCAAACACAGGCGCGGATGGAACGTGCGCTCGCGCAAAAACTCGGTATCGACGGCAATCGCGTCAAACTCACGGGCGCGCTGGCAAAAGTCGAGTAGAGCCTGATGTGTGGAAATGTACATATCAACCCATCGAATAAGGTTAGGCCCGAAAAACACGGGTAGGATATCGGCATTGCCTTACAACTATACTCGGTTAGTCACAGAACGGGAACGTAAGTATGCGCTGCCTTATCATCCACAACCCGGCATCGGGCCCCAGCTCAGATGAAATCTACGCATTCACGCACGCCCTCGCGCAAGGCGGCGACGAGGTCGTGATGCGCTTTATCGGCGATGGCATGGAGCCCGAGGACGCCGTGGCAGACGTGCGCGAGTTTGATCGCGTGGTCGTTTCGGGCGGCGACGGCACCGTCTCCAACGTGCTCGATCAGATGCGCGGATGCGGTGTCCCCACGCTCATCTTCCCCTCCGGTACGGCCTGCCTGTTCTTCAACAACATCGGCAATGCCCCTGAGGCGGCGGCGCTCGCCAAGGCCTGCCGTGCCGGTCGCACGGTCAAAGTCGACATGGGCGAGCTCTTTTGGCTCGACGAGGACGGCAACGAGAAGCGCCACGGCTTTATCATCATCGCCGGCTCGGGCTTCGACGCCGAGATCATGATGAAGGCCGCTCCCACCAAAAACGACATCGGCGAGATCGCCTACTTCCTCTCTGCGCTCGCCACGCCCAACCCCACGGTGGCGCACTTTACGATTGAGCATGACGGCATTGTCGAGGAGCTCGACGGCATCTGCTGCATGGCCGGCAACACCTCGGTCATCCAAAACGACATCAACCTGTTCCCCGACTGCCGCATGAACGATGGCATGGTCGACATTGCGGTCATAGAACCCGTGCGCACCGTGCAGCTGCTGCCTACTGTGATCACCGCTGCGCTTGACCCCGCCGGCAAGGTACTCGGGCGCCCGCAGTTCAAGATCATCCAGACCAAGGAAGCCAAGATCACCTGCACCCCGTCGCTGGGCATGCAGTTCGATGGCGAGATTATCTCCAGCAATTCGGGCGTCTTTGGAGCCCGCGCGCTTCCGCAATGCCTCGACCTCATCGTCGACGAATTCTCACCGCTCGGAAAATAGGAGGACCCCATGAACGACAATCCCCTGATCGGCTTTATTGTCATCGTCTTGGCCATGCTCGTCGGTTACGCCATCAACGTGATTCACCGCCGAAAGAAGTAAATCCACATTGGTATGATATTCATCCAGTTATGGCCTCTCCCGCTGTTTATGCATTCGTCAAACAGCGGGGGATTTTCATTTCGGGCATTCCCAGCTACTTTATTCGGCTACAGTAATTACAGGGCGTCTTTATTAAAGTAAAGCTGCAAACTGAGTACGATTAACCGCTCATCGCATATTTCATCACGCTTATCGAGTAAGTTTCTTTCATAGATGAATATTGTTTCCAGTTCGTTACGCTAATGAGGTGTCTTTATTGGCTGAAGCCCTCTGGCGACAGAGGGCTTTCGCACGCTGGGAGGGAAAATGAGGAAAACTCGCCCCGTCAACGCGCTCAAGAAGCTAGGCATAGGCCTCGCCTTTGGAGCTGCGACCATCATGTCCATGCCGACATCTGCGCTCGCCTGCACGCAAATGTACATGGGCAAAAACCTTACGGCCGACAACAACACGTACTATGGTCGCGCCGAGGACTTTGGCCCGCGCTACCTCAAGCACTTTGGCATTGAGCCGTCGCATGCCCCCGGGTATACCTACGGCTCAGACGAGTCCGGCTTCTCATACAGGTCGACCAAGACTACATATCGTTATAGCTACGTGCGCGATCATCCTTCGCAGTGGCACGGGCGCTATGATGCCTACTCTGAGGCAGGCATCAATGAGAAGGGCGTGTCCTGCTCCGCAACGCTGACCACCAACATGAACGATAAAGCCGCCAAGGCAGACCCCCTGACCGACACTGGCATTGGCGAGTATAGCTACGGCAGCGTTATCTTAGGCGAAAGTGCCAAAGCACGTGAGGGTGTCGAGCTCCTCGGCAAGATCATCGACGAGCAGGGCGCCAACGGCAACGATCAGATTATCATCGCCGACAGCAACGAGACTTGGCTGTTTGCCGCACTTTCCGGCCACCAGTGGATCGCCATGAAGCTCGCCGATGACGTCGCCTCACTCAACCCCAACATCGGCGGACTCAATTACGATGTCAACCTTGATGACACCGAGAACTGCCTCCACTCCGAGGGCATCCAGACCATGCCCGAGAAAAATGGCTTCGCCGAGTACACCGACGGCAAGTTCGACGTTGCCAAGACCTATGGCAAAAGCGTCGCCGATTCCGGCGTTCATCAGTGGACTCGCTATGTCCAGGGCCGCGATTACTTCATGGCCCCGTTGACCAAGGGCGCGGATTACGACATCGTCACGGTTAAACCGAAAAAAGGCCCCGACCAAATCGGGGCCATGGTCAGCGAGATCCAGCCCCTGTTCTTCCAGCCCGGCAAGTCCGACTGGAACACCTTTGAGATGATCCGTGCATTTGGCAACCGCGGCGAAAATGTCCCCGGCCTCAACGCCAACACCGACGGTGTCTACGCCATCGGCACCGAAAGAAGCACCGAGACCAACCTCTTCCAGATCCGTCAGGACATGGACCCCGAGATCGCGACCATTCAGTGGGAGATGCTCTCCCGCGCCGCCTACTCCGTCGCTATTCCTCTGTACTCTGCACTGCTCACCGAGGTCAGCCCCTACTTCAGCAATCAGGATGTCTCCTACGATCACTGCGAAGAGACGGACATCGTGAACAACGAGGAGCCCGAGAACTCCATCAACTACGTCCTCATGGACATTAGTTCCCTCTGCTACGAGCACCGCGAGCAGCTCGGCACCGGCGTTCGCGCCTACCTCGACGCTCTCCAGAACGAGCTCATCGAACAGAACCTTGAGGTCGATGCTGCTATGCAGGCCGAGACCACCACTGAGGGCCGCACCGCCCTGGCAAACAAGGCCGGCAAGGCTGCCACTGAGAACACCTACGTCAAGTGCAAGGCCCTGCTCCAGGAGATGCGCGCTTATCTGAAGGCTGAGGATTTCAGCACGCCCTTCACCCCGAGCGACCTGAACACCGAGACCAACGGCCTCAAGGTGTCCATCACCTACGCCAAGGACGCTCTTGCCACCGACCCGGTAACCCCGGATCAGCCTGGCACCCCCGAGCAGCCTGGTACTCCTGAGCAGCCCGGTACCCCCGAGCAGCCCGCTAAGCCCGAGCAGCCCGCTAAGCCCGAGCAGCCCGCTAAGCCCGAGCAGCCCACCACCAAGCCCGAGAAGCCTGGCAAGTCCGACACCACGACCACAGTAACCACCAACAAGACGAACACCAAGGGCGGCCTGCCCACCACTGGCGATCGTTTTGATGGCCGCATGGTGGCCGCATTCGCCATCGCTGGCGTTGCCGTCATCTCTGCAGGCGGTTACTTCCTCTACCGTCGCAATAAGGAGTAACGTCTTAGCTGAGCGGGCGAGGCAGCAATGGCAGCCTCGCCCGCTTAACCCGCCTTTTTGGCCGACGGGAAACCCACGGGAAACCCGCCTGAAATCTTTTTAAAAAAGATTTCCCCGCACACACTTCGCTGTGCTATAGTGCAGCGCAACAGCAACTAGGTGCGACCGCGCCACGGCATCACGAAAGGAGCCACCAACATGAAGAACACGATGAAATCTCTCAACAACTGGTGGTGGCGTGATGCGAATACGATCGGTCGACAGTGAGTCCCTCACGCCTGTTTTTGCGCTCTAGGTGATTGGAAGGCCTCCGGTTTCGACCGGGGGCCTTTTTCTATCTCGAGCCCGATCGCATTCGCATCACGCGCCTCCGCTTTTCTCTTGCAATCCCCTTCCGAAAGGATTTTCACCATGTCTCAGAACACCACCGCCACCCAGCCCCGCACCGTCCAGACCGCCGACCGTGGCAAACTCGATGTCCGCGCCCTCGTCCTGCTCGCCATCCTGCTCGCCGCCGGCTTCATCCTCAACTTCACCGTCGGCAAGGCAATCTCGGGCATCTCGGGCGGCATGATCAGCCCCGAGTTCATCATCTCGGCCTTCTGCCTCACCATCCTGGTCGTTCGCCCCAACATCGGCCAGGCGCTCGTCATTGGCCTCATCTCGGCTGCCGTGATCCAGATCACCACCACTTCGCCGTTCGTCGATTTTGCCGCCGAGGGCATCGCCGCCATGCTCATGGCCGGCATCGTCAACGCCGCCGGCAAGAACGGTCAGGTCAAGCCTGCCGTCGCCATCGTCGCTACCTTCGTGACCACCTTTGTCTCCGGCGTCATCTTCATGGTTATCAAGATGGCCATGCTTGGCGTGGTCGGCGAGCTCGCCGCCGCCATGCTGCCCGTCGTCGCCATGACCGCCGTCTTTAACGCCATTCTGGTCGGCGCCCTCTATCTGCCCATTCAGAAGGCCCTGAAGCTCAACTAACCCGCTCGGCTTTATGAGCCACCCCATCTTGGCGTTCATTCGTCGCTCGCGTACCCAAGTACGCTTCGCTCCTCTTTCGCGCCAACCTGGGGCCCCTCGTAAAGCCGTCTCCGCACTCCACCAACAAAGACTGTCCCAAACAACTAGCTCTTGGGGACGTTCTTAAACGACTAGTCATTAAAGAACGTCCCCGATGACTATGAAAGGTATCCATGGAAACGATCATCAACGTCGACGATGTCTCGTTCTCCTATGGCACGCAGACCGAGCAGGCGCTCAGCCACATCTCACTCAGCGTGAACAAGGGAGATTTCATCGGCATCATCGGGCCCTCGGGCGCCGGCAAGTCCACGCTTGCCGCCTGCCTGTCGGGCGCCGTGCCCCACCACTACACCGGCACGTTCTTTGGGTCCGTCATGGTTGACGGCCACGACACCTGCGAGGTCTCGTTGACCGACGTGTCGCAAATCGTCGGCAGCGTGCTGCAGGATATCGACACGCAAATGGTCGCCTCGGTCGTCGAGGACGAGATGCTCTTTGGCCTCGAGAACTTTGGCGTCCCCCATGACCAGATCGAGCAGCGCGTGAGCGAAACGCTCGAGACCGTCGGCATCAGCGACCTGCGCGACCGCGAGATTGCCACCCTCTCGGGCGGACAGAAGCAAAAGGTAGCCATCGCCGCCATTCTCGCTATGCGTCCGCGCGTCTTGGTTCTCGACGAGCCCACCGCGGCACTCGACCCTGCCAGCTCCACGCTGGTCTTCGAGACGCTGCGTGAGGCAAACCGCGCACTTGGAATCACCATCGTCGTCGTTGAGCAAAAGGTCGCCCTGCTCTCGGAGTACTGCAACCGCGTGCTCGTGCTCAACCATGGCGAAATCGCGCTGCAGGGCGAACCACACGAGGTCTTCGCGCATACCGACGAGCTCCGTGCCATCGGCGTCGACTGCCCTCGCGTCACGCGTATCTTCAATAGCCTCGAGGCCGATGGCCTGGTAAGCGGTACCCCTTGCTTGGATGTCGATGAGGCCGAGCGCCTGATTTCGGGCATCGTCGACCCCGCACGCGCGGCCAGCGAAACCCAGGCGCCCGCCGGCTCCCCGCATGCACCGTCGTTGCGCCCTCATGCCAAGGACGCCGAACCCGTACTCACCTTCGACCATGTTGAGTTTGCCTATCCCAATGGCGGCGCCGCCGTACACGACCTCAACCTGACGCTCTATCCCGGCGAGCTCGTGGGCATCGTCGGCCAGAACGGTGCCGGCAAGACCACGCTCACCAAGCTGCTCACGGGCCTGCTTAAGCCCGCCTCGGGCAGCGTGCGCGTCACGGGACTGGATACCGCAGCCGTTCCCACGAGCCGCATCGCCCGCGAAGTCGCAACCCTCTTCCAAAACCCCGACCGCCAGATCTGCAAGGACACCGTGCTCGACGAGGTCGCCTTTGGCCTGGAGCTTGCCGGCATCGACCGTGCCGAGGCGCTGCGTCGCGCCCAGCTCGTCGTCGATCGCTTTGGCTTGCCGGCCGACGAGGCGCCCTTCTCGCTCTCGCGCGGTCAGCGCCAGATGGTGGCACTCGCCTCCGTCGTGGTCGTAGAGCCCAAAATCGTGGTGCTCGACGAGCCCACGAGCGGCCTTGACTACCGTGAGTGCATGATTGTCATGGAAACCGTGCGCACCATGGCCGAGCGCGGCTGCGCCGTCATCATGGTCTGCCACGACATGGAAGTCGTATCCGACTTTGCCGAGCGCATCGTGGTGATGGCCGACGGCCGCATCCTCGAGCGCGGCCGCACGCACGAGCTGTTCTCGAACATCGAGCTCATGCAGCAAGCCTACGTTGAGCCACCTCAGGTCATAGAGCTTTCTCATCGTCTGGCATCCTCCGTCTCTCCCGTCTTTGCGCAGGTGAGCGAGGTCACCGATGTCGTTCGAATTACCAAGGAGATGGTCCACCGTGGTTAACGTCATCGACTACATGCCGGGCGATACGCTACTGCATCGTTTGAACCCCGTCGTCAAACTGGGCCTCGCCGCCGCCATCATCGTCGGCATCTTCTTGTCCGACACCTACGTGGCGCTGCTGGGCTTTTTGGCACTCACCCTTGCGCTGGGTGCCTATGCCGGCGTCGTCGACCGTCTGTTCTCGTTGCTCAAGTTGCTGATTCCGCTCGCGCTTATCATGCTGGTGCTCCAGCTAGCCTTTATGCGCGATGGCAACGTGGTGTGGGGCTTTATCACCGACACGGGCCTCATCACGGGATCGAAGGCCTGCCTGCGCCTGCTGGGCGTGGCGTTACCACTCATCCTCATGCTCATGGTGACCAAGCTCAACGACCTTGCCAACGCCTGCGTCGATGTGCTGCACGTGCCGTATCGCTATGCCTTCACCTTTACCACGGCGCTACGCTTTGTGCCGGTGTTTGGTCAGGAGATGAACGCCATCATGGAAGCGCAGACCGCACGCGGCGTCGAGTACGACACCAAGAACCCCATCAAGAAGCTTAAGCTCATGCTGCCGTTGTGCGTGCCACTGCTCATCTCGAGCGTGGGCAAGACCGATGCCACAGCCTTGGCGGCAGAACAGCGCGGCTTCTATCTGCGTACACGCGCCAGCTCGTACAAGCGCTACCCCATCAAGGGCTTGGACATCGCCGTGCTCATCGTCAGCATCGCCCTCATCGCCATCGGCTTCCTGTTCTAGTTCGCCACCGGCAGCAACCGCCCAACGCAAAAGGCCTCGGCTCGCACCAAACGAGCCGAGGCCTTTACTGTTTCACCAGATAAAACCTACCAAAATTAACCTGTCCCTTTTTGACAGGTCGGAAGCTAGAGGCGGTAGGGGGCGCCGCTGCGGATGATGGATTCGCGCACCAGGACATCCATGGCATCGAGGGTGATCTCGGGCATCTCTCGATACTTCTGCAGCACCGATAGCTCGGTGCAGGCCAGAATGACACGGTCGCAGCCGCTACGGGCGAACTCCCACATCACGCGGTCGAACTTATCCATATCGGGCTCACGTCCGGCTTTCACATCATCGTAGATAAGCGACATCACATCGTTCTGACGTTTCTCGCTGGGATAGACGACCTCAACACCCGCAGCCTCGCATTCGCGGCCGTAGACGCCCGCGCCCACGGTTCCGTCGGTGCCCATAATGCCAATCTTGTGCACCGGCTCGGCCGGCATACTCAGGTTGGGGTCGAACTCGCACTCCCCCATCACCGCACCCGCAAGGGCATAGCGCACCGACTCACGCGGCATGTGGATAATCGGCACCTTCGTAAACGACTGGATCTGGTCGTAGAAGTAGTGTGACGTGTTGCAGGGAATGGCAATGTGCGCACAGCCCAGCGACTCGAGTGCCTGGGCACACTCTTTCATGGTCGCCAGCAGCTTGGCGTGCTCGCCAGTCTTAATGGCCAGCGTGCGGTCGGGCATGGTCGACTTGGAGAGCACCACCATGTCGATATGATCCTGATCGCAGGCAGCAGCCGTATGACGCACTACCTGGTCGTAGTAATACGACGTGGCCTCGGCGCCCATGCCGCCGATAACTCCCAGCTTTTCCATCGCCGCCTCCTTGGTGACGCTTGCGCAATTGCGCGTATCACACCCGCGCCCGCCCGATGTAAACCGGACGGGCGCCGCACTCATCTACTTGTAATACGTCTTGAACAGCTTAAAGTGGCGCAGCTTGGTGTGCCACATGCGCAGCCAGCGGTTAAAGACAAAGTCGCCCTTCATAAACGAAGGGTCGGCGCCCTTGCCTTCCTTGTCCAGGCGATGCACCTTAGCGCGCAGCTCGGGATCCTTGACGTACTTGTCGACGACGCCCATGGGGACGACCATCCACAGCGCCTCGTCCTGCGCCGTCACAAACTCCGGCTCAAACGGGCGGTTGAACACATACTCGTCCACCACATACTTGGCAACGTTAAAGCCGCTGTTAGTGACGTAGTAGTTGCTGCGACCTTGGCGCGTGTTGAAATCGAAGAACTTAAACGAGCCGTCGCGCTCGTCGTACTTAACGTCAAAGTTGGAATAGCCCACAAAGTGAAGGTCCTCGAGCAACTTGCGCACGCCGCCCATGAGCTCGTCATTGGGCTCGGTGATGATACAGGCGTGGTTGCCGACACCGTGAGGCTGATGCTCCTCGAGCAGCACGTGACCCAGGCACATCATGCGCACCTTGCCGTTGCGGTCGGAATAACTGGTGAGCACGCGCATGCACTCGTCATTGCCGGGCACGCGATCCTGCAAGATCAGGTCGTCGGTGTAGCCGCTGGCATACGAGTCGCGAATGACCTGTTCCAGCTCGGCACGGTCGGCAATCTCATAGGCCTTTTTCTGGCCCTCGAACTCGTGCTGCCACCACATGATGCCGTCAGAAGGCTTCAGGATCATCGGGTAGGGGAAGTCAATCTGGTCGAGCACTTCGGCAGGTGCCTCGCCTTGGGCGTTCAGCATCGCCATGGTGAAGGTAAAGGTATGCGGATAGGGCACGCCGTGCTTCTCGCACAGCTCGTAGAAGATCTCCTTCTTCTGACATTGCTCAAGCATGCTATAGGGAGCGTAAGGCGCGACGATGTTATCCGCCAACTCATGGGCATCCTTGGCCTGAGCCACGAGGGCAACATAGTTATCGCCACAGCCCACAAGGACAATCGTCTTATCGGCATGCGCTTGGGCAATGCCGTTGACGGTCCTGAGCATCACAGGCATGGTATCGATATCCACGCTGGGCGTGTAGTCGATAATCTGGCTACGGTACGCGGGACCCGTCTGGTACTTGCCAAAGACCAGGCTCTTGACCTGGTACTCCTCGTAGAAGGCGCGCGCCACCGAATAGGCGTTGATGTCGCCACCGAGCAGCACGGGAATGAACTCGCGCTCTGTAAACTGCAATGCCATGGAAACTTCCTATCATGAACTGCCCACACAACGGGCGGTCTTTGCGCAACTGATTTATTCTAGCGTGCCGAGCCGCTGGTGCCCAAAGCTCCACCGTATCTATGGCAATCGACGTGATCGTCCAGCATAAAGCCGCACTCACCGCGATGGGGCCTTGTAGCTGCAAACCCCCTGTTGAGATAGCTTTCACGGCCGAAAGCCCGTCCGCAAACAGGCCCCAGTAACGTTAAAGTTGAACTCTATGGTTTCTCAACAATTCATCATAACTGCAGGTCAAAGCCAAAGCCTCAAATTCAACTTGACCCTTTGGAACCTTTAAGGTTCAAGTTGAGGTCGAAAGCAGTAGTAGAATACCGTTCGAACCATAACCTACGATTGATTGCAGAGGGACTGGATGCAGCATTCGAATCATCGCACCGCAGCGCTCATTGCGTCGAAGCCGGCTCGTATCATCACGAGCGCCGCGCTCGCCGTTGCGCTGACGGCCACGCCGATGCTCTCCCCCGTTGCGGCGTATGCCGCCTCGCAGGCAACGCAGGACCAGCTTTCCGCAGCCCAGCAGAAGATCGAAGCCGCCACGAGTGCCTACAACGACGCCCGCACCAAACTCGATGACCTGCAAAAGCAGATTGACTCCAACGAGGCAAGCATCGAGGAAATCGAGGCTAAGCTTCCCGAGCAGCAGGCCAAGGCAAGCTCCGCCATGCGCGATCTGTACAAGTATCAGAAGGGCACCAATCCTATCGTGAGCTTCCTGGTCAACGCGCAGAGCCTGGGTGAGTTCATCACGACCTGCAAATACACCAACCAGATCACGAGCTCGAGCGTCGACGAGATCGAAGAGCTCAATAATATGCAAACCGAACTCGAGCAGAACAAGGCCGAGCTCCAGCAGGCCAAGTCACAGCTTGAGGCAGAGCAGAAAAACGCCGAGGATGCGCTGGCGCAGGCCCAGCAGCTCCGCAGCGAGGCACAGGCAAAAGCCGAGCAGGAAAATGCCGCCGAGCTTGCCAAGCTTGAGGCCGATAAGGCCGCTGCCGCCGAGAAGCTCTCGGGCGAGGGCGTAAGCGGCGGCAATTCCAGCAGCCAGGCCACCAACACCAACACCACCATAGACACCACGGTGAACAACTCCAATACCGGTAGCTCCGATTACGATTCGTTCATTAATGAGTGGACGAGCCGCATCGATAATTATCTTGCCGGCTCCCCCATGGCGGGCCAGGGCTATAACTTTGCCGTCGCCGCCTGGAACACCGGCGTCGATCCCCGTTGGTCCCCCGCCATCGCCTGCATCGAGAGCAGCAAGGGCCTCTATTGCGCCGGCTCCTATAACGCCTGGGGCTGGAGTGCCCGCGGCGGTGGTTGGCGTAGCTTTGGCAGCTGGAGCGAGGGTGTCTCCGCCCACGTTGCCTACCTGGGCGCCAACTATGGCTCCACGCTTACCCCGGCAGCCGCCAAGAAGTACTGCCCGCCCACGTGGCAGGACTGGTACAACAAGGTCGCCGGCCAGATGAACCGTATTTAAGTGCAACTGCAAAGGGGCCCCAAACGGGACCCCTTTTCTTTGGCCTTGCTAGACCAGAATTGGCATACAGGCATAAGTGAGTGTTGGAAAAGTCGCTTGAGACTGAAGCCCCTTCCGAAGGCAAGGTGATCCCACCACAACGTTATGGCGCGAGTGTGTCAACGGGAGCAACGATGATGCCATCGGGCGTTGTATGAACCGGCATGCCGAACCCAATGATGATGAGTTTTGCCACAGGCGGCTTCTCGCCACGCTCGACCAGCTTTCGCTCCAGCCGAAGCAGATTTGCAGATGCCTCGGGGATTTGAGGGCTTCCAAGCTTCACCTCCACGGCAATCCAAGTTCCATCGCGCCTGTGGATAACTGCGTCAACCTCGAGATCGTCGGCATCGTGGTAATGGGACACCAACGAGTCATTTGCGGCGGCGTAAACCTTGAGGTCATGCAGGACGAGGGATTCGAAAAGCAACCCCAGTGTCTTCGGGTCAGATGCCAACGACTCCGGATTTGCTCCGAGCAGCGCAACGGCAAGCGAAGGATCGGCGAGATGCCTCTTCGCCCCCTGCCGCAGCTTCACCGGAGACCTGAGCGCTGGATGCCAAGCGGGGATATCGTCGACGATATTGATTCGTCTCAGGGCGTCCATGTATCTGGAGACCGAGTTCTTCGAAACGCCGGTACCGATATCTTTGTCAATAGACTTTGAGCCAGCAAGCGTCGACTCATTCCGCGCTAGCGATGCCAAAAGAGACCTGACCTTGACCGGATCGCGCTTAACGCCATCAGTTCTAGAAACATCCGATTCGCATACGCCATCAACATAGGCAGCGGCTATCTGCATGGCATCGTCAGTCGTTTTCCCCATCGCCTGAGGCCAACCGCCACGACACAGCAAATCGGCGATTCCGGCGATGCCGGAGATTGACCCGACAGCCTGCTTGGCAGGGTAACCGGAAAGAAGCGTTCCAATCGAAACCGCGCCAGAAGAAACGCCAAGCTCGAACATCGTCATGGTGTCCATTCGCAACCTAGCTATTCGTCCAACGCCGCTATGCATCGGCTGCATCGAATCCCGAGGCGTTGCCGAACCCGTAAGAATAAACTGACCGGATTCTCCCCTCCTTGCATCGCACTCGAAACGCACGGCATCCCACAGCTTCGGCTCTTCCTGCCATTCATCGATGAGCCTGGGAGATCGCCCTGCTAATGCTTGCGCCGGATCGATCCGTGCCAGCTGGAGAGCGGAAAAATTTCCAGCCGGATCGGAAAGAGACAAGGATGAATTAGCAAAACGACTAGCCGAAGTGGTCTTTCCGCACCACTTTGGACCCTGAATAAGGACCGCACCGAAGATATTGAGATTACGGCTGATTGCCTTATCGATGCATCTATCTACATACCTATCCACACAGCCTCCTTCTTGACTTACCAATATTAGGTATTTTACCAGCTGCGTGGTGACGATTGACGGAAATTTGTGGTGAGGATTGACGGCGAATTATGGTGACAGTTGACGGAATTCTGTGGTGATAATTGACGGCGCTTCGAAGCACGGAGCAATTTAACCGTCACAACACCTATGGCGATGGGCACTCGCCCCGCCCACGAGGCAGGACTGGTACAACAAGGTTGCAACCAGATGAACCGCATTTAAGCGCTACTGCAAAGGGCCCCAATCGGGGCCCTTTGCAGTAGCGGTACATTGCATTAAGCGACTATGCCGGTTGCGTTGCCGACGGCAATAATCACGATCATGATGACGCACATAATTCCCAGCGCCTTAAGCCACAGCGTGACAAACTCACGGCCCCGATAACGATCAAGCACGGGAAAGCGGCGCCGAAGCCTGCGGCGGTCGAGCATGCCAAACGAGATGAGCACCACCATGCCATCGACCATAAGAAAATACTCAAGGGCCAAAAACCACGTTGGATAGCTGCGGTTGGCTCCCGTGGGCTGGAATACGGCAAAATGGCTTCCGACCAGTAGCAGCAAGGTTGCCGCATAGATCATGCCGTTCCATATACGCCCAATGGGTTCCGGGATCCGTGAAAGCAGGCTCTTGCGGCGAGGAGTCACCGAAGAGACTTCCTTGGGCCGCCGCCCGAAAGACGGCGCCATTTGCGGAGCAGCCTGCGCCATTGAAGGCGCCGTCGTGCTATTCGAGCCAGGCTCAGGCAGACACAGCCCGTATGCCGCGCGCGCAGCGTGTCCGAGAGCCTCGGCACTTGCAAAGCGCTTGGCCGGATCGAGCGCCATGGCCATGCAAATGACATCAGCCAGCGCCGCGGGGACGTCGCACGCCTCGCATTGCTCGCGCATATTCTGACCCGGCTTAGGGTCAGCCCCCGTCAGACAAAAGAACAGAAGCGCGCCGAGCGCATAGACATCGCTGCGCACGCTCGTCTGCCCAAAACCATATTGCTCGGGTGGCGCATAGGGTCGCGTTCCAAACTTAACCGTGTCGGCATCGGCCCCGTCACGCCACACCCGCGCAATCCCCAAATCGATAATCACCAGCGACGAGAAGGTCATGCCAGCATCGGCCGCATACCTCACGCCCGATACGATGATGTTCGAGGGTTTAAGGTCGCGGTGGATTACCGGTACCCCCGGCTCCCCCGCAGCTGCAAAACCAGCATGTAGCTCGCCTACCGCTTCACACAAAACGGGATACAGCCCGCGGGCATAATCGGGCGTCGCCCCCAAGCGTCCCACCAACGCCTCGAGTGTCTCGCCTTCGACATACTCCATCACCACGTCGAGCTCGTCGCCCACACGGCGGCAATCGACGATTCGGGGCAGGTGCTCAAAACGACAACCGGCGCGCTGGGCCGCAAACAGGCGCTCATAAGCTCCGCCAATCTGCACCGAAGCATCGATGCGCTTGCGGACAAAGGGGCCAAGAGACCCGCCACCAGAGCCCTCAAAATAGACGAGTTCGGTCGTCTCGACATCCGAGAGCTTGAGCACGCGCTCCACACGGTAGCTGTCATCGCGGTCGAACGACGCCAAATGCTCGACAAGCGAAGCAATCAGCTCATCATCGGAATATGTTGGGCTCTGAGTATCCATAGCGTCCATCATAACGCGGGGCGCGGACACCCCATGTTGTCCGCACCCCGTTCGTTTGCATGGTTGTTCTGGTGACACAACCGGCTCAGCCATCGGCCACTAACTCACCGTTTCCTCGCCAAAGCGATACAGCTCTTCATTGACCTTTTGGAGGCTACAGCCACGGTCGATGCAAAAGATAATGATTGCATCGCGACGGTCCTTGCAGTTGAGGACGCTCACTCCGGCAGCCGTCAGGGCGCGGTTGGTCTCTTTCATCGACAGCGCCATTGCAAAGGCAATCTGCAGCACCTTATTGCGGCTCGGATTGCGCGAACCGGTAAAGATCTGATAGCCAAAGGTCTCGTTGAGGTCAGCCATACGCACCACGCGCGAACGCTCGAGCCCCTTCTCTTGCAGCAACTGCTTTAAGTAATCCGAAAGCGACGGGGCGGCAAAGTCGTGTTCCTTGATATAGCCATCGATACTCGGCGCATCAAGAAGCTCGTTGAGCAACTCGTCCGTCAGCTTTTTATCGGGCACGCGGCCTCACCTCCACACGACCCAACGGCATCAACACGCTAAGCAAGCACCCAGCTAGCAGTCGCGGTCTTTTCGAGCATGTTGGCAAAATACAGGGCCTTCTTGATGTCGCCGTCAAAGTAGATATTGCCCGCAACGGAGCCGCCGGCGGCAAGGGTGCCAGACTGCAGCTCGTCAGAGCCTTCGCTGTAATAGCCCTGGTTCTGCTGGGCGCCGTTGGCGTCCTCGCCCTTCCAGTCGTAGACATTGTAATCCGCGCCCTCATCGCCATTGTTGACGTACGTGACGTGAATGCCCGTCATGGTCGAACTGTCAAAATTGGTAAGCCCGGTCTGCACGGAATCGACAGTAACGGAAAGACCGGCAGCCGTGGTCACGGTCGTGCCGACGGCCAGGTCGGTCGTTGGCTGTTCCTCCTTTTTCGACTCCTCCTTCTTATCTGCGTCGCCGGCGTCCTCGATAACGGTCGCCTTATCGCTGCCACAGCCCGCAAGCAGGCCGGCAGTCCCCAAGGCAACGGTGGCGAACGCGCCAAGCGCAGCGCGACGGCTCAGCAGCACTTCGTTTTCGAGCTTTTTCATCATGCATCCTTCCTACGATCCGGCTACCGCGCCGGCACACAGCACATCGTAGGAAGGATTGAACTTGAATTCATTAGCTGAGAGCTAAAGATACGATAAACGGCCAATGCAGTTATCAAAACGCCGAGCAAACGCACTTTGCACGACCGTCTGCTGGCAGCACATCAACCCACCGTGACGGATTCCCCGGTAAAGGCACTGATCGTCAACAGGGCAAAGAACACCAGGTAGCTGACACTCAGCGGGTACGCAATGATCAAGAAGGCGACCCAGCCGACATTGGTTTTACCGTCGGCACGGCGTTGCCCGCGATTGCGGCAGAGCCAAATCGTCACGCCGATGGCAGTGATAAACAGCACGAGCGCCGCCGCGGCAAGCCCAGCAAGCGCAAACATCACGCCAATGCTCACAGCGATGACCGGAAGCAGCAGCAAACCGCACCCGCATCCACCCGGACTATATACGGCAGACTGTCGGCGTCGCTTCATCGCCGCGCCACCCCCATCATCTCTGAGCACTACAGTGCGATGGCCTGCTGAACAGGAACGATCTTATCGAGTTCCGGTTCGATCCGCCTTTTCTCGGCCTCAAGGTCAAACGCCATCTGAGCGCGCAGCCAATAACCATCCGTCAGGCCAAAATAACGGCAAAGACGGAGGTCGGTGTCGGCCGTCACGCGACGTTTTCCCAAGACAATCTGCCCGATACGCTGAGCCGGAATCCCGGTCTCTTTCGCAAGGCGATATTGAGAAATGCCCATGGGAACAAGAAACTCCTCTTTGAGAAGCTCACCAGGAGTCACTGGCGACAGCAAATCGGCCGAGGTCTCATCACTTGTGATAATCGACGATTTCGACATTCCAAGCCATCTCCTGTCTCCACTCAAAACAGACCCGATAGCGCTCGTTAACACGGATGCTATATTGCCCGGCACGATCGCCCTTCAAAGCTTCCAGGCGGTTGCCCGGTGGAACGCGAAGATCATCAAGCGAAGCACAAACCTGCAGTTGGCGAATCTTCCTCAACGCAACACGCTCAAAGGGCACGAACTTCCTGACCCGCACACCCATGGCAAAGCGTTCGGTATCCTCATCTTTATACGATGCAATCATAGTATCGCCTTACGTTAGTAACGTCAAACGTTTCTATAGACTTACATCTCTATTATATCGTACGTTTGTTCGTATTTTCTAGAACAAATAGTCCTTCACGCCTTAGTCAAGCAAAAGCAATCGTTTGTAGACATCGAGGCCTTTGAGTAGGATTTCCTCGTCGAAGAGCATACTATCGGTATGCAGAGCGCTTGTGGCATAGGCGGGGCAGCCATCCGAATCACTCGGGTTGTCTTGGTCCTCTGGCATACCCGTGCCCAGCAGGAAAAATACGCCCGGCAGATGGCGTTGATAGAACGCGAAATCCTCGGCAATCAGCAGCGGCTCGTCCACGAGCTGTAACTCGGGCAGAGCAGGCGCGATTCGATCAAACAACTCGGGGTCGTTGTCGACCGGCGGATAGCCCTCAGCAAAGTCGAGATCGTACGTGCAGCCCGTTGCAGCGCATGCCTCATCAAGCACACGGCGCACGCCCTCACGCGCACGGTCGAACATGTCGTCCGTAAACACACGCAGACTGCCGGCCACATGGGCCTCCCCCGCCACCGCGTTGCAGACGGTACCGGCCTGCAGCAGACCAAACTTGCCGATACAGGGCTCGTCGGTGCCCAGCTCGTCCATCAGCTCGCGCTCGGCAACCAAAAACTTCGCTGCCGCCAACGCGGCATCGTGCGATTCGTTTACGGAAACGCCGTAGGTCTTGGCGATATGGATGCTTGTCCCGTGAATGTGCACGTGCGTCTCACTCGAGCGCGCCAGCAATGGACCGGAGCAGCTCGCCAACGTGTTCGCAGGCAGATCGGGCCACACGTGAAAGCCAAAAATGCGGTCGACCCCGTAGCGCTCGAACACACCGCTCTCGCATACCGTCTTGGCACCACCAGTCGTCTCCTCGGCCGGCTGAAACACAAAGAGCACGTTGCGCTTGATGGCACCCGGCTGCTCACGAATCGTGCGATCGACAAAGGTTGCCGCCGCAAGTGCCATGGCCATGTGTCCATCGTGTCCGCAAGCGTGCATCTTTCCGGGATGCGTCGAGGCAAAGGCCGCACCCGTCGCCTCCGCGATGGGCAGCGCGTCCATATCGGCGCGAATCGCCGTGGCATGCACGGTGCCCGTGCCAGCGTCGAAGAAAGCACAAACACAGCTGGGACAGGGATGGATCACTTCACAGGCAAGCGAGGCGAGCACGCCCTCGATATAGGCTATGGTTTGAGGAAGATCGAAATCGAGCTCCGGAATGCGATGCAGGTCGCGACGATAGCGACGAAGTTCTTGGAGCTCGGTCATAAAGGATCCTTTCATGGGGGCATATCCATTCACACACTATTGTGATGCAGAATTGTGACACCCTTGTTTCTAGCATATCCCTGCATTTTTTAAACGTTATATACGAATACTCTTGTTTGGTAAAGTGCAACGTGGTAGGGTCGTTACCACTTGATAGAGGCGCGGGCACGAAGAGCCGCGGGCGAGCCGGCAGGCTTTGACCCCGCGGGGAGGCGAAACCCGCCGAACTGGGTTTTTCAGGCACGAACAACCTGGTGGGCCTGCGGGAAACACCCGCAGGACTGTCTGCAGCAATGCGGGAGCGCTATCCGGACATTGGGTCCACGCTATGCGGATTCGATGCGCAGATGGCGCCGTCTGGATAGCGAGGTTTACGGGACATGGCATTGACCCCCAACGAGGCATATGCGGCCAAACAGCCGTTTGTGGACAAGGTAACGCTCGAGCATATCGTCGAGCAGTTCCCCACGCCGTTTCATCTATACGACGAGGCGGGCATCCGCCGCAACATGCAAGAAGTGCGCGACGCCTTTGCATGGAACCCGGGCTTTAAGGAATACTTTGCCGTCAAGGCCAACCCCAACCCGGCGCTCATCTCCATTCTCAACGAATACGGCTGCGGCTGCGATTGCTCGAGCTATACCGAGCTCATGATTGCCCGCTCGCTGGGCATCACGGGACACGACATCATGTTCTCGTCTAACGACACGCCAGCTGCCGACTTTGAGCTCGCCGACAAGCTGGGCGCCATCGTCAACTTTGACGACATCAGCCACATCGAGTTCTTTGAGCGCGTCGCAGGGCCCATCCCCAAGACGGTCAGCTGCCGCTTTAATCCGGGCGGCCTGTTCCAGCTCTCCAATGGCATCATGGATAACCCCGGCGACTCCAAATACGGCATGACCACCGAGCAACTCTTCGAGGCCTTCCGCATGCTCAAGGCCAAGGGTGCCGAGGACTTTGGTATCCACGCATTCCTTGCCAGCAACACCGTCACCAACGACTACTACCCCAAGCTTGCGCGCATCCTCTTTGAGCTTGCAGTGCGCCTGGAGCGCGAGACCGGCGCACACGTCGCCTTCATCAATCTGTCCGGCGGCGTCGGCATCCCCTACCTGCCCGAGCAGCAGGCTAACGACATCCATGCCATCGGCGAGGGAGTGCACGCGGCATACGACGAGATCTTGGTTCCCGCCGGCATGGACGATGTGGCCATCTGCACCGAGATGGGCCGCTTTATGATGGGCCCCTACGGCTGCCTGGTCACCAAGGCCATCCACGAAAAGCAGATCTACAAGGACTATATCGGTGTCGATGCAAGCGCGGTCGACCTGATTCGCCCCGCCATGTATGGCGCCTACCACCACATTACGGTAATGGGTCAGCCGGGTGGCGCCGACAAGACCGCGGCGCCTGTCACAAACAAGTACGACATTACGGGTAATCTGTGCGAGAACAACGACAAGTTCGCCATCGATCGCGAGCTGCCGCATATCGACATGGGCGATGTGCTCGTGATCCACGATACCGGCGCGCACGGCTACTCCATGGGCTACAACTACAACGGACGCCTGCGCTCCGCCGAGGTATTGCTGCGCCCCGACGGATCGGCCGACCTCATCCGCCGCGCCGAGCGCCCGGGCGACTATTTTGCCACACTCGATGTGCTGCCGTGCGGCCGAGAGCTGCTGGCCAAGTCGCGCGCCGAAAGTGCTCGCCGTCGCGCTCAGGACGAGCGCTTGGCCGTCGCCGCCCAATGGAATAAGCGCATCCAGATCGCGGAAGCGAAGGTGAAGAACATGGATATCCGCAACCTCGAGGGCTCAATCGTCGCCCTTGTTACGCCGTTTAAAAAGGACGGCAGCGTCGACTTTGAAGCACTCGAGCGCCTTATCGATTTCCACCTGCAAAATGGCACTGACGCCATCCTCACCCTGGGCACCACCGGAGAGAGTGCCACGATGACCGACGACGAGGACAACTCCGTTGTCGCCGCGGTGGTCAAGCAGGTTGCAGGCCGCGTCCCCGTTATTGCCGGCTCGGGCTCTAACTCCACGCAGACCATGCTCACCAAGTCGCTCACCTATCAGGGCCTGGGCGCCGACGGCCTGCTGCTCATTACCCCCTACTACAACAAGTCTAACGAAGAGGGCATCTACCAGCACTTTAAGACCGTCGCCGATGCCGTGGACATCCCCTGCATCTTGTACAACATCCCCGGCCGCTGTGGCTGCGGCATCAGCGAGCGCAACGTGGAGCGCTTGGCCGTGCACCCCAATATCATGGGTATCAAGGAGGCCTCGGGCAACGTCGCCTACGCGGCCAAAATCGCCCACCTGCTGTCTGATGACTTCCGCATGTACTCGGGCGAAGACGCACTCACCGTGCCGCTCATGAGCCTGGGTGCCTCGGGCACCATCAGTGTGTGGGCCGACGTTCAGCCGCAGCTCGTGCACGACATGTGCCGCGCCTATCTGGACGGCGACGTGGAGCGCGCCCGCGATATCCAGATTGCCGGTCAGCCGCTCATCAACGCCCTCTTTAGTGAGGTCAACCCCATCCCCGTCAAAGAGGCGCTCGCTCAGATGGGTATGATCGAGGCAAACTACCGTATGCCGCTGTGCCCCATGGCCAACGACACGCGCGCTGCACTTACCGATGCTTTGAAGGGAGCTGGTCTGCTTGATTAAGACCGTCATTATGGGAACGGGCCGCATGGGCTCGCTCATCCGCACTACCGCCGAGGGCGTTGTCGACGCCGCCGGTCAGCCCGTTTTCGACATCGTCGCCCAGATCGGTTTCGATCTGTCCGAACTCGAGAGTGCCCCGGCAGCCGACGTCATCATCGACTTCTCGAACGTCGTGACCTTTGACGCCGTCGTCGCTTATGTCAAGCGTACAGGCGCCGCGTTAGTCTCGGGCACCACGGGCTACACACCCGAGCAGATGGGCTGCCTGCGCGAGCTGGGTCAGAACGCCCGCGTCATGCACTCCGGCAATTACTCCATCGGCATCGCCGCCCTGCGTCATCTGGTAGCACAGGCCACACGCGAGCTGCCCGGCTTTGACTGCGAAATCGTCGAGACGCACCATAACCAAAAGGTTGATGCCCCCAGCGGCACCGCCAAGCTGCTGCTCGACGCCATAGTCGAGGCCGAGCCCGAGGCAGGCTACCACCCCGTCTACGGACGCGAGGGCATGTGCGGCGCGCGCGACCCCCAGGAAATCGGCATGCACTCGCTGCGCGGCGGCACCGTCGCCGGCGTGCACGAGGTGAGTTTCTTTGGCCAGGACGAGGAGATCACGCTCACTCACCGCGCCACGAGTCGTCAGATCTTTGTCAACGGCGCCTTGGCAGCCGCGCAAAAGCTCGTCACCCGCGAACCCGGCTTCTATACATTCGACCAGGTCATGTTTGCCTAACCAGGTATCAACCGGATCCACCCAAAGGAGAGACAGCATATGAGTAACGCAGCCGAGATGGATGCCCAAGAGATTATCAACTACATCGCCACCGCGCCCAAAAAGACGCCCGTCAAACTGTACGTGCGCGAAAAGCCGGGCATGAAGGTCCAGTGGGGCAATGCACACGTCTACGGCGGTCGTCGTGGCAAGACCGTCTTTGGTGACTGGGATGAGCTTAAGGCCATCCTGGACGCCAACGCCGATTCCATCGATTACTACGATGTGGAGAACGACTGCCGCAACTCCGCCGTGCCCATGCTCGACCTTAAGGGCATCAACGCCCGCATCGAGCCAGGCGCGATCATCCGCGACCGCGTCGAGATCGGCGACCGTGCCGTCATCATGATGGGCGCCATCATCAACATCGGCTCCGTTATCGGCGAGGGTTCCATGATCGATATGGGCGCCGTGCTGGGCGGCCGCGCCACCGTGGGCAAGAACTGCCATATCGGCGCCGGCACCGTGCTGGCAGGCGTTGTGGAGCCCGCCAGCGCCACGCCCGTCATCATCGAGGACGATGTCATGATCGGCGCAAACGCCGTGGTCCTGGAAGGCGTGCGCGTGGGCAAGGGCGCTGTTGTCGCCGCCGGCGCCGTGTGCGTCGAGGACGTCCCCGCCGGCGCCGTCGTGGCCGGTGTCCCCGCCCGCGTCATCAAGATGCGCGACGCCCAGACCGACAGCAAGACCGGTCTCGAGGAAGGCCTGCGCCAGCTGTAGGGTTACGCGGTTTTACCAAACCGCGTAACGGCTCGACGCTGCAAGCGCCCCTAGGCGGCAATCTGACGTTCAATCGTCGGTCGCGTACCGAAGTACGCTTCCCTCCTCTTTCACGTCACCTTGCTCGCCTAGGGGCGTTTTCGCTGACTTATGCTCAACCTGCGGGGCAATTCAGCCCTAAACAAAAAGGCCGAAGCTCCAAGGGGGCTTCGGCCTTCGCTTTCTCGCTGCAGGCGTAACGCAACTTATCGATTCTCGATGCTGCCGATGTTTTTGAGTTCGATGGAGATGAGGCCGTTGGGTTCGTTGACAAACTCGATGTACTCGGAGTTCGAACCCATCTCGGCCGGGAAGCTGATTTCGATACCCGTGTCGGTACGGATCTTATGATTGCGCACCGCCGCGCGCTCGACCTGTTTGCGCTCCACGGGAACGCGCTCGGGAACCTTCTCCTCGGTCAGTGCCGCGCGCACACTTTCCTTGATGACCGGCTCGTCCTCAAAGACCTCATCGACGATATCCCAGGGCGGAAGCTCCTCGTCATCCTCAACCTTCTCG
This sequence comes from Collinsella sp. AM43-1, assembly GCF_003467925.1. Taxonomy (NCBI): domain Bacteria; kingdom Bacillati; phylum Actinomycetota; class Coriobacteriia; order Coriobacteriales; family Coriobacteriaceae; genus Collinsella; species Collinsella sp. AM43-1. The sequence continues at coordinate 47,247 of NZ_QSFR01000010.1, forward strand.
GCAACGGCAGCCTTAACCTTAGCGAGCGCTACGGCCGTATTGGCACCGTGCTCCTCGGCGACTTCCTCGACCACGCGCGTCACGGTGTCGATGACCTCCTTGCCCGACACGCCCGTATCGCACTGCAGCAGACCGTTGGGAATGAGCATGCGGTCTTCGCCGGCAATCTTGCGCTTCTTGTCCACATAGCCGATCTCCATGGTGCTCGCACGCACGATGGCATAGCTTGGCACCTTTTGGGAAGGATTCGGCAGGATAGCATAGTGGCGCGCGATGTCGTTGCGTACCTCGCCCTCCTCGCGGCCCACCTCATGCATAAAGGCCTGCTTGGAGCCCAGCAGCATCACGGCAAACCAGCGGGCATCCTCATCGTCGTCAAAGTCGGCCACGAGCACATCGGTGGACTCGGCTTTTTCGGCCTTGGTAAGCTCGGAGGAAATGAACTCCGCAATCTGCTGCGACAGGTCTACGAACTCGCGCTCGCCAAAGAAATAGCCCTTGAGCTCGCCGCCAAACGCAGAGTTCTCGGCAAACGCGGCGCGTTTATTGTCGGCCGAGGTACGTGCGCGGCGCAGATGCGTGGTCACGAAGTTGCGCACGGTACGGCTCTCGATATCGAGCTCGCGCTGGCTCATAACGTTGACGGCAGAGTCAAAGTCCAGGATATGCAGAATCGCATGATTGATTTTCATATACGGCATTCCGTTCTAGATTGAATTGAGCACGAACCAGTATAGCGGTCGAGCCCGCCCCAGGCGCATCGAAGATTGGTGCATCGGGGACAGGTTGCTTTGCACCAATGGCTAGCGCAGGAGCTCGGACTGCCATACCTCGAGCTGTTCTGCCAGGCTCTTACCACTAGAAGGCACGCTGAACTCGGGACGTTTGGGCAGCAGCGCACACTTAAGAATTGCCACGATGGTCTGCGAGACAAAGCGTCGCGTATCCTTGTCAAACCCTTGCGCAGCCTGGAGCATCACGGGCAGGCTCTCGCGCAGATTCCCAGCGATATCCGCAAACCGCTCAGCACCCGTAGCCTCAAACACGGAGAACAACGCATCTACGAAACGCTCGCGCTCGCTAGGCGAAACTGCAAGCAGCATCTCGCGAATGGAGCCATCAACGTATCGAGCACCGGCGGACAGGCGCTCACAGTACACGAAGTCGCGACCATCAACCACCCAGCTAAAGGGATTGTGCTGCAGCAGGCTGAACTCGGTGCTCTCAACGATGGCATAGTCCTCCTGCGTCTCGAACATCATGCCAAAGATCGACGACCGAGGTAGCGTCTTGTCGATTCGACCGGAAAGATCGGCAAAGGCGTTGCCGTTCAGAAACTCCTCGACGAAACCCGGACCATCATGGGAATACGCCTGTTCGATTCGCGCACGGGCGACATCGGAGCACATCGCCGCACCGTACACCGCAAGGTTTCCACCCTTGGAATGACCTCCGCACAAAAGCGGCCCGTCAATCGCATCCGCCGCCTCGTCCACATAACGCGCCGCGGATTCCTGGGCCGGCACAGGATACCGGAACGCCATGTTAAAGTCCTCTTTCCAGCCCACAATCGTGCTGTCGGTCCCCCGGAAGGAAAGATAGCTAAACCCCGCCGGAAACCGGAACGCCATGGCTGCAAACTGCTCTGTCGCCACCACATCGCTCACGGCACGATAGCCGCAAACGTGCACGCCACGGTAGCGAGGACTTGCTGCCACGGCCTCCAGCAAGGCCTTGCTCCCCTCCGGGTCCCACAAGTCGTCAATCATGTCCCGGTAGCACTCGGCACGCAGCAGCTCGCGTACGTCTAGGCCCTGCCAGTTCGTCAGCTCCGCCATATCACCCGGCAAACGCAAATAGGACAACCACGCAAAGACGAGGCTATCCACCGCGCAGAACGGCCTCTCCTCAAACGGATCAAACGCCGTCTGGGCATAGGTTAAAAAATTAGGCGAATCCGACATGGCCCTCCCATCAACTATGGTGCATTGGGGCAACTATGGTGCATTGGGGTCAGGTTACTTTGCACCAAAAAGGCGCCCGGGCCGTGTGGACCCGGACGCCTTCATTGTAGCTTTTCGCTCTAGCGAGCTTGATTTAGCAGGAGAAGTCGACGCTGTCGATGATGTCCTTGAGGGCCTTGGCGGAGGCGGTAAGCTCATGCTGCTCGTCATCGTTCAGCGGCACGGGGACGCGGCAGACAACGCCGTCGCGGCCAACGACCGTCGGCATGGAGATGGCAAGATCGGACAGGCCATACTCGCCCACCATGAGCGAGGAGACGGGCAGAACGGTCTGCTCATCGCGCATGACGGCGGTGCAGATGCGCTTGACGGCCATGGCAACGCCATAGTAGGTGGCGTGCTTCTTCTCGATGATGGTGTAGGCGGAGTTCTTGACGTCCTCGGCGATGCGCTTCTCGGCAGCCTCATGCTCCAGATGACCGTGAAGCTCGCAGAAGGTGTTCAGCGGAACGCCGGCAACCTGAGCGCTGGACCAAGCGACAAACTCGGAATCGCCGTGCTCACCCATGACATAGGCCTGGACATCGCGCGGGTCGACCTCGACATGGGCACCAAGCATCTGCTGCAGACGGCCGGTGTCGAGCACGGTACCGGAACCGATGACGTGGCCCTCGGGCAGGCCGGACATCTTGATGGCGGCGTAGGTCAGAACATCGACCGGGTTGGAGACGATGAGCAGAATGCCGTCGAAGCCGGACTTCTTAATCTCGGGAATAATGGACTTAAAGATGCTGACGTTCTTGTTGACCAGGTCCAGGCGAGTCTCACCGGGCTTCTGGGCAGCGCCAGCGGTGACGACGATCATGGCGGCGTCGGCGACATCGGAATAATCGCCGGCGTAGATCTTCATCGGCTCGGCAAACGTCATGCCGTGCGCGATATCCAGGGCCTCACCCTCGGCGCGGTTCTTGTCCACGTCGATGAGGACCATCTCGGAGAACAGACCACTCTGCATCAGCGCGAACGCCGAAGACGAACCAACGAAACCGCAGCCGACAATAGCGACCTTCTTCTCGTTAACCATTAGAAACTCCCATCTCTCTCCACAAACAAGCCGCCCGGGAACGACCCGAGCGGCTTGCCGTAATCCCAATACATCCAATCGGGACTTTGATTATGCTCCTATTCGCAGCCAAAAATCGACCGTTTACCGAAATTGTTTGCAGAAATCGTAAAATAACTGCACGAAATCGGTTTCGAGCTATTGACGAGTCGAAATACCTTTCTAATACAGGCCCGCCTCGCGAATGGCCTCGACAGCCAAAGCAATCTGGTCGGGCGGCAGGACCAGCGCCATGCGCACGTGTCCCTCGCCCGAAGGACCAAAGCTCGCGCCCGGCGTCACCACAACGCCGGCCTTCTCCATGAGCTCCTCGCAAAACGCCATGGAATCGGTGCGACCACCGGGAAGCTTGGCCCACACAAACATAGAGCCATGTGCGTTGGGACGCTCCCAGCCCAGGCCCTCAAGACCGTCGCACAGGGCATCGCGGCGCTCCTGGTACTTCAGACGCTGCGCCTCGACCTCATCGCGCGGACCGTTCAGGCAGGCGATGGCGGCCTTCTGAATCGGGAAGAACATGCCAAAGTCGATCTGGCTGCGCAGCTTGGCAAAGGCAGAGACCACGTCCTCGCGGCCGACCAAAAAGCCGATACGCGCACCGGTGACGTTAAACGACTTGGAGAGCGAGAAGAACTCAACGCCCACCTCGAGCGCACCGGGATACTGCAAGAAGCTGCCGCCGGGCTCGCCGTCAAACACGATGTCGGAGTACGCGTTGTCATGAACGATCAACAGATCATGCTCGCGGGCAAAGGCGATAATCTCCTCGTAGACCTCGGGCGTGCCCACCGAGCCGACCGGGTTCGCGGGCAGCGACACGATCATATACTTGGCACGATCGGCCACCTCGGGATCAATACCCGCCACATAGGGCAGGTAATTATGCTCGGCAACCAGCGGATAGTATTCGAGCTTGGCATCGGCGATCTTGGCACCCGCCTCAAAGACCGGGTAGCACGGATCGGGAACCAGAATGGTGTCACCTGGATCGAGCAGGGCCAGGCCCAAATGGCCCACACCCTCCTGCGTGCCGTTGCACGACTGCACCATAGACGGCGTAATGCCCGAAACGCCAAAGCGACGCTCATAGTAATCGCACACGGCTTGCTTGAGTTCGGGCAGGTCGCGCAGGGCATACTTCCACATCTCGGGATCTTGGGCTGCCTGCGTGAGCGCCTCGACCACGTGGTCGTACGGCTTAAAGTCGGGCGTGCCCACGCTCATGTTGTAAATGGTCTTGCCCTGAGCCTTCAGCGCGAGAAGCTTGTTGTTGAGCGAGGCGAAGACCTCCGCGCCAAAGCGGTCGAGACGCTGCGATGCCTGCATGGTGCCACCTTTCGATATAAAAAACGCGGCGCTCCGACAAGAGCGCCGCGCGATACGGGCCATCAGATTGCAAAAGTGTAACGCTTGCAACCCCCGTATTGGTTCAATTTAGCCAACCTTAGTCAACTGGATTGAGCGCGTCGATCTGCGCAAGCCACAGACGCGAGCTAGCGTCACTCGGCATACGCCAATCGCCGCGCGGGCTGAGCGTCACCGAGCCCACCTTGGGACCATCGGGCAGGCAGCTGCGCTTAAACTGCTGGGCAAAGAAGCGACGGTAGAACGTACGTAGCCACGTGTGGACGGTCTTGGCGTCGTAGACGCCCTCGAAGCTCTTGAGCGCCATGCGGTAGATCTTGCCAGGCTCAAAGCCAAAACGCAGCAGGTAGTAGAGGAAGTAGTCGTGCAGCTCGTACGGGCCCACCAAATCCTCGGTCTTCTGCGCAATCTCGCCGTCGCCCGTGGGCGGCAGAAGCTCGGGGGACACCGGCGTATCGAGGATATCGAGCAAGACCTCGGCAATGCGCCCGCCAAAGACATCGGCGGCATAGCGCACCAGATGGCGCACAAGCGTCTTGGGCACGCTCGCGTTGACGGCGTACATGCTCATGTGGTCGCCGTTATAGGTAGCCCAGCCGAGCGCCAGCTCCGACAGGTCGCCCGTGCCGATGACAAAACCGCCAGCCTGGTTGGCCAGATCCATCAGAATCTGCGTACGCTCGCGCGCCTGGCTGTTCTCGTAGGTCACGTCCTGCACGGCCGGATCATGCTCGATATCCTTAAAGTGCTGTTCCACGGCTGCATGGATCGAGACCTCGCGGAAGCTCACACCCAAGTCACGAGCGAGCGACTCGGCATTCGACTTGGTGCGATGCGTCGTGCCAAAACCTGGCATGGAGACCGCCGTGATACCCGTGCGCGGCAGCCCCAGCGCATCGAAGGCACGCACGGTCACAAGCAGCGCCAACGTGGAGTCCAAGCCACCCGAAAGGCCGATGACCGCAGCCTTGGTACCCGTATGGGCAAGGCGGGTCTTGAGGCCCGCGGTCTGCAGGTCGAGGATGGTCTCGCAGCGCTCAGCCAGGTCACCATGGTCGGCAGGCACGAAGGGCGCGCGGGGGAAGACGCGGTCGATATCGCAGGCATCGCGCAGGACAGGTTCTTCGGCCAGCACGCCCTCAAACGAAAACTCAACGGTCGTGGCCTCCGGCGCATCGTCGGTGCGCGTCCACGTCGTCGAGCGACGGCGCTCGGCAACCAGACGGTCAAGATCGACATCGGCCACCGCCATATCGCAGGTAAGCAGTTTAGTGGCGGCGAGCTTGGATCCGTTTTCGTAGATAAGGTTCTCGCCCGCAAAGACCATGTCGGTCGTGGACTCGCCCTCGCTCGCGTCTGCATAGGCATAGGCACAGTACAGGCGCGCGCTCTGATTGGAGATTAGGCTGCGGCGGTAATCTGCCTTACCGATAATCTCGTCCGAGGCCGACGGGTTGAGAATCACCGTCGCACCGGCAAGCGCCATCTCGGTCGAAGGGGGCGCCGGCACCCACAGGTCCTCACAGACCTCAACGCCCAGCACCAGGTCCTCGGCGCCCTCATCACAGCAACGGTAGACAAGCCCCGAACCCAGCGGAACCGGACCCTGACCGGCAAATTCAACCCACACAGGATCGGCGGGCGCCGGAGCAAACCAACGGCGCTCATAGAACTCGCCATAGTTGGGCAGATACTTCTTGGCCGTAAGGCCCAAAAGCTCGCCCGCGCAGCACACGGCGGCGCAGTTGTAGATATTCTCGGCAACTGCAACGGGAAGACCGATGGTAAAGACAATCGGCAGCCCGCGGGTTTCATCGAGAATATGTGCCAGTGCGGTCTCGCAGGCATGCAGTAATGTGCGGTTATGGAACAGATCGGCTGCGGTATAGCCAGTCAGATTAAGCTCGGGCAACACCAACGCACGAACGCCGCGCTCGGCAGCATCGCGAACAGCCGCCAGCGCAACCTCGGCATTGTCCTCGACATCGGCAACGCGAATCTGCGGCGACGCCGCCGCCACACGCAAAAAGCCATCAGACTGAGAAAGGTGAAGATTCATAAGAATGCTCCCGTGCGTAGACGCCATTCACAACAATTAGCAAGCCCTATTGTAGTTCAACCGCCGGGTGCAACCGCATCCCACCAACTTGGTGAGCTATTGATGAGTTGATGGTATCTGTTAAATGTCACGTACGATTCACATCTGGTGGGTACCCTGATGGCTACACGAAACGAAGCAGATTTACGCCGGGAGGACCCCGTATGACAACCAAGTACACCGACGCGCCGCGCACGCGCGTCATGACGCCGGCATCGCTCAACAACGGCGTTCACGAAAACCATTCCATCGGACAGACCATGGCCATCGCGCCCAAAAAGGGCCTGTTCGACGACATTTCCATTCCCCAGATCATCGCCGGCGCCGCAGCCGCCGCCACGAGCGTCGCGCTTGCCTCCAAGATTGGTATCGCTGGTTCAGTAATTGGTGCCGCCGTGAGCTCGGTCATCACCGTTGTGTCCTCGCAGGTCTACCGCCACTTTATCTCTGCCAGCGCCGAAGCCCTCAAAGGTACGCACGCCGCCGACGACTACCCTGCCGGCGCCTATGAGCCCGTTGAGTTGAATGCCGAGGAGCACCTGGGCGGCGCCGCGACTACGCAGGAGGTGCGCCAGATTGCGGGGCGCGCGACCACGGCGCGCGTCGCCCCCAACAGCCTGCGCGCCAAGGCGGCGGCAGAGCGCAGCCAGACGCAGAAGAAGGTTATCGTCTTCTCGATCGCCATCGCCATCGTCGCGGTCATCGCTTGCGCCGGCGCCATCCTTATCACCACTGCCGGTGAGGGCCTGGGCGAGCGTCCCGAGCCAATCCTGTCGTCGCATACGACCGAGCACGACGCGGATAGCTCCGGTCAATCGCAAAGCCAGCAGGACGACCCGCAGGGCAACTCCGCACCCACCGACTCGTCATCGAACACCCCCGATCAATCGCAGGGCGCCGATTCCTCTACGGCCAACAGTGGCACGCAATCCAGCACGACTGACTCAAGCCAAACGACTGACGACTCTCAACCGAGCACAGGCGACCAGACGAGCGGCAATGCATCGGGCACGGGATCTACCGACAATAGCAACACCAACAGCTCGAGCGGAACCGCTTCCGGCACGGCATCTGACAGCTCGAGCCAAGACACGGCATCGGGCAACTAAGCACGTTTGTCTCTCATAGATAACCGACCTGCATAACGGGCGCGAACCGGCAACGGTCGCGCCCGTTTACCTTGGGCGACGAGATGGCAAGGCCCGTGCGATGGTAAGATGCTTTGGTGTGTAAAGAGGAGATTTGCCATGAGCAAGACAATAGTTAAGCCCACACTATCGCTGGGCAACCACATCTATCTGTATCGCCTGCTGCGCGATGCGATTGGATGCGGCAAGCAAACGTTTATGACGCAGGTCGAGAAGGCACTCGCCGCTGGTGACATGGCCGCTTATGACCTGGGCTTCGAGTCCACGCGCGAGTTGCTCGAGGAGCTCGACGACTGCATTAAGCTGACCGTCTTTAAGGGCGGTCGCCTGTATGCCACCGTCATCGCCAACGAGGTCTGGGATGCCGCCCTTGCCAAAGGCGAGGACAAGCCCAAGGCTACCAAGGGAGCCAAGCAGTCCTATAAAAAGAAAAAGCGCGGCGAGAAGGACCTCAAGGCTGTGCGTCCCAAGCACGTTAAGCGTCCCGAGCCCGAAGCCATGGTTGACGCCGCACCGGAACCCGAGCCCGAGGCAGAGATTGAAGTCGCTATTGAGGTAACAGCAGAAGCCGAAACCGAAATCGCCGCCACGACCAATCCCAAAGTCATATCCGAGCAGGAAGCCGCTGCGGAGCTCAACGAGGCTCCCAAATCGACAACCGAAGAAGCCGCTGACCAACCCGAGACGCCTGCATTCCAAAACAGCGATGTCTTTGGCGACGAGGCCGAGGACGATCAGTCCGACGAGCCCGCCGATCAAGACGCTACCGAGTCGGCGCCGGAGCCCGGGACGCCGCAGCCCGCCATCTCGCTCACGGTCGTCTATGATCCCGAGAACGCCAACGCCGGCATCACCACCATGGCGTCCACGCCCATCGAGGCAAAGTCGAGCGTCGAGAACGAGAACGCGGCGCAGGTTGAGGTTGAAACTGCAGCTGCAGACGCGCCCGCCATCGTGAAGCCCGCAGATTCCACGACCAGGCCGGAAGCGACGCCGGAGCCCGCACCCGTCATCGAGTCCGTGCCCGCCGCTGCTTGCGACCAAATTCCCGCACCGGCACCGGCTTCGGCACCCGCAGCGGCCCCAGCCCCCGCACCTGCAGCACCGACCATCCCCGAGAACTTCCCCGTCGATTTCGCAACCGAGGTCTTCTGCCCCGGCCCGCTTCTGCACCAGCTGTCGACCTATCTCCCCTACGGCGCCGACACCCTCGGCATTGTCGGCGAGTACTACTGGATCGCCCGCGAGCGCGGTACCATCGAGGCCGCGCGAAACCGCGCAAGCTTCCCCCTGCGCTACACGCAGGCCGGCGAGCGCCGCGAGGTTACCGTGCGCATCCGCCGCAACACCACCGGTGGCCTTGGATCCACCTGGGTCATCGATAAAGTCGAGCCTTCTACCAAGTAACAAAAAGGGACGATAACCCCAAGGTTATCGTCCCTTTCTCGTTAGGTCACCTGAGCTCGACTAATCGCGCGTCAGCTTGCGGTGAATACGATGCGGCTGGGCTGCGTCCTCGCCCAGACGCTCGATGCGGTTGGCCTGATAGGCCTCAAAGTTGCCCTCGAACCAATACCAGTTGCCCGGATTCTCGTCGGTGCCCTCCCACGCCAGAATGTGCGTGGCGACGCGGTCCAGGAACATACGGTCGTGGCTGATGACCACCGAGCAGCCCGGGAACTCGAGCAGCGCCGCTTCAAGCGAGGACAGCGTCTCGACGTCGAGGTCGTTCGTGGGCTCGTCGAGGAGCAGCAGGTTGCCGCCCTGCTTGAGCGTAAGCGCCAAGTTCAGACGGTTGCGCTCGCCACCGGAGAGTACGCCAGCGCGCTTCTGCTGGTCCTGGCCCTTAAAGCCAAAGCTCGCCACATAAGCGCGGCTCGGAACCTCGGTCTCTCCGACCATCATGTGGTCCAGGCCATCCGAGACGACCTCCCACAGGTTCTTGTCGGGGTCGATGCCGGAACGGTTCTGGTCGACGTAAGAAATCTTGACGGTCTCGCCCACCTCGAGCTCGCCCGAAGTCAGCGGCTCCAGGCCCACAATCGTCTTGAACAGCGTGGTCTTACCGACACCGTTGGGGCCGATAACGCCCACAATGCCGTTGCGCGGCAGGGTGAACGAAAGGTCATCGATGAGCACGCGGCCATCGAACTCCTTGTGCAGGTGATGGGCCTCGAGCACCTTGTTGCCCAGACGCGGGCCCACAGGGATGCGGATGTCGGTCCAGTCGAGCTTCTGGCTTGCGCGGGCCTCGGCCTCCATCTCCTCGTAGCGAGCCAGACGGGCCTTGTTCTTGGCCTGGCGAGCCTTGGGCGAGCTGCGTACCCACTCGAGCTCGGCCTCCATGCGCTTGGCGAGCTTGGCGTCACGGTTGCCCTGGGCCTCGATACGCGCGGCCTTGGTCTCCAGATACGTGGAGTAATTGCCCTTGTAGGGATAAAGGTGACCGCGGTCGACCTCGCAGATCCACTCGGCAACGTTATCCAGGAAGTAGCGATCGTGTGTGACGGCAAGCACCGCGCCCTGGTAGTTGTGCAGGAAGTGCTCGAGCCACAGGATCGACTCGGCGTCCAGGTGGTTCGTGGGCTCGTCGAGCAGCAGCAGGTCGGGAGCCTCGAGCAGCAGCTTGCACAGGGCCACGCGACGGCGCTCGCCGCCAGAGAGCACGTTGACCGGCATGTCGGAATCGGGCAGCTGCAGGGCGTCCATGGCCTGGCCGAGCTTGGAATCGATATCCCAGCCGTCGGCGGCATCGATCTCGTCCTGGAGCTTGCCCATCTCGGCCATAAGGGCGTCCATGTCGCAATCCGGGTCGCACATCTCCTCGCCGATCTTATTGAAGCGATCGACCTTGGCGATCATATCGCCAAACGCCATGCGCACGTTCTCGATGACAGTCTTGTCGTCGTCGAGCGGCGGCTCCTGCTGCAGGATACCCACGGTGTAGCCGGGGGTGAGCCTGGCATCGCCGTTGGAGACCTCCTCAATGCCGGCCATGATCTTGAGCAGGGTCGACTTGCCCATGCCGTTGGGACCCACGACGCCGATCTTGGCACCGGGGTAGAAGCTCAGGGTCACGTCGTCAAGGATTACCTTGTCGCCATGGGCCTTGCGAGCCTGATACATCTGGTAGATAAACTCCGCCATATGTCTGTCCTATCCTTTCTACCTGCTGTTTCCCTATTCTTGATTCGCTTTAGTGGAAACGAAATGAGAAAACCAGCTCTGAAACTTAACGAAAAAGGGGCATGGTTGCCCACACCCCCTAATACTACCTGGGAAAAGTCCCCCGGAACATACTATGAACTGCGTACGCTAGTTTTCCGCAACCTTAGCGAACGGCTCGCTGCGATTTACGCCACAGCAGATACGAATAGGCGTAGGCAGCTCCGGCCGAACCAAACGCCAGAGCCGCAATCACCGCGGCGACGACTTCACTCGAAAGCACGCTGCCCGCCACGCCCATCACAATCAGGCCAACACCCAGCACCATAAAGCAGGCACCGCCAAAGCGCTGCGTACGGCGCCAGTTCTCGGGATCGGCAAGCGCCCAGGGCGTCTTGATACCGAGCGTATAGTTCTGCTTCACACGCGGCAAGTAGTTGCCTACGCCGATGAACAGCAAACCGACAGCACCGGAAATCAGCACGTTGACCGAACCGACCGCCGGCACCACGCCCCAGACCGTAAGCTCTCCCAGCCAGCTTATGGCGCACATGAACAAGGTGAAGGCGATTACGAAGCCCTGATAGAACTTGCCCGAGGTTCGATATGCCTCGCCTTTGGGGTCGATGCGCGGCACCACGCAGAACATTGCGAGAAGCGCCAGAGGCAGCGCGCCGAGCGCGGAGGCCATCCAGCTAGGACCCCAACCGTCGACGGCGCCGTTCGCGCCCCAGTGCGTGGGAATCTGCGCAGGCAAGCTCGGCATCACCATGAGGTGCGCTACGACATTGGCGACGCACAGAGCGACCAGCGCAATCCACACGCGCGACGATACCCCCGTGGGGTGAATGCCCTTGTTTTCGTTATTCATCCTTATCACCTTCAGTGTTTGTAAAGCCCATAAACCAGCCAATTAAATCCTGCATGACGGTGGTGTTTAAGCTGTATACGATGTTTTGGCCATGGCGCTCGTCGGTCACCAACCCGGCATTTTTGAGCGTCGCCAAGTGATGGCTTAGCGACGGCTTACTGATATCGAAATGCTCGGCAAGCTCCCCCGCCGTGCAATTGCCCTCGCGCAGCAGTTCTAAAATGCGCCGCCGCGTTGGATCCGCCAGCGCCTTAAAACCTTCTCCCGGCATAGAACCTCCTCTCGCTATCTCTCGCGACGTGCACACTATACTCGATATTTAGATGTTTGTCTAATTATCTAATAGCAATGTTATGTATAGAACATTCGTTCGTTTTTAGATACAATGGGTCCAGAAGCAGATGGGCCAGCTCCCTCTTCCCAAGAAGGAGATGGACTATGAGTATTAACGATGTCCTGACGTTGTTGTTGCTTGTAATCGCGGCTGTGGAGCTCGGCATCCACATTGGAGGTCGAATGAAATAGCCGCCCCCGCGTAATGCGAAGACGGCCACTTCTCACGCTACAAACGTGTTTGGGAGTTGGCCAACCCGCTGCAACGGGTGCCATCTGCTTCATCTTATGCGAATCACTGCCTCATTTCAACAAGCCCCTAGGGCTCAAATGGAATCGCGATAATACCTATAATGGCGATAGCTAAAACACGATTCGCTTCCCCATCGGAGGATGTCTATGACCGAAACCACAGCCGCAACTCCCAACGAGACGCGCGATGCCAAGCTCGAGATCATCATGGGCCGCGAGGCACTCGACAAGCTCGCCGATGCCACGGTGCTGGTACTCGGCTGCGGAGGTGTGGGCTCCAACTGCTGCGAGGCACTCGCCCGCGGCGGCATTGGTCATTTTGTAATTCTGGACAAGGACATCATCGCGCCCAGCAATATCAATCGCCAGGCCATCGCCTTTCACAGCACCATCGGCAAGCGCAAGGTCGATGTTATGGAAGCCATGATCCACGATATCAATCCTGCCGCCACCGTTATCAAACGTACCGAATACCTGCTGAGCGACAACATCGATGATTTCTTCGCGAGCGTTTTGGAGCAGACGGGCGGCAAGCTCGACTACGTCGTCGACGCCATCGACACCATCTCGGCCAAGCTCACCATTGCCAAATATGCTCAAGATCACGACATTCGTTTGGTTAGCTCTATGGGCGGGGCCAACAAGCTGCATCCCGAATGCTTGCGTTTTGCCGATATCTTTGACACCGTGCGCGACCCCATGAGCCGCATCATGCGCAAAGAGTGCAAAAAGCGCGGCATCAAGAGCCTGCACGTGCTGTTTAGCTGCGAGGAATCGGTTAAAACCCAGCCCCGCGACCCTTCCAACATCCACGAGCGCACCGAGCTGGGAACCGCGAGCTTTATGCCGCCCATCATGGGCCAGATGATCGCCGGCGAGGTTATACGCCAGATCAGTGGGCGCGGGTGCGAGCGCGTGCGCGCCGACGGCCAGCGCCTAGATTAACGAGATGTGCCGCAATGACACCGCAGTTATTTGACGCGCACTGCCATCTCGATTTAATGGCTCGCCCGGACGCCGTTGCCGACGAGGCGACGGCGCTGGGCATGGGTCTCTTTGACTGCGGCGTCGATCCGCGCGACTTCGCAAGCGCCAACAAGCGCGCCCGTAGCCGTTCAAACATCTTTGCCGGCATCGGCCTCCATCCCTGGTGGCTCGCCGACGGACGATGCGGTGCCGCCGAAATCAATCTGCTTTGCAAGGTCGCCGCACAAGAGCGCTTTATCGGCGAGGTCGGACTCGACTTTTCCGCGCGCTGTGCCGGAAGCGAGCCGCTACAAACACAGGCGCTCGACCAGCTCTGTAATGCACTCGTGCACTATCCTCTTGCCGGGCGCGTGATATCAATTCACGCTGTTCGTTCGGCAGGAACCGTACTGGACGCCCTTGAGTCATATGGATTACTCACCCCAAGCCCCAACTCCCCCGCCATCATCTTCCACTGGTTTAGCGGCACCTCGAACGAGTTCGACCGTGCGCGAAACGCAGGCTGCTATTTTTCCGTGAACGAGCGGATGCTCGCTACCAAGCGCGGTCGTGAATACGCCCGACAGATCCCACTCGACCGTCTGCTGCTCGAAACCGACGCTCCAGCCGAACCGCAAGCAGATGCAAGCGCGCGACAGCTCATCACATCGCTAAAAAGCGCCTCCCTGCACATCGCCGAACTTAAAAACTGCGCCGAGGAGAGCGTCGAATCAACCGTTTTAGGAAATTCGCACTCCATATTTGACTTCAACTGACCCCGGTGGGCAAAAAACGCCAAATATGAGTACTGCTGCAAAGCTAGTAGCATTATATTGTGACAAAAGAACGCCTTGATAATGTACAGCTGTTCATTATCAAGGCGTTTTAGCATGGCTAAAGCCATATTTAACAGGTTATAATCGCCCCCAGGCGCTCAACCAGGGCCTTAAAAGCATAATTTCCCTGTTACTAAATTAGTGACAGTACTCATATTTGGCATTTTTTGTCCACGAACCCCTAAAGAGCCTCCAACAGACCCCCTAAGAAAGCTCAAGCAGTTCCGGCAGCTGGTCGATGATCTTGTCCGCGGCATCCTGGCTAAAGCCAAACCGCTCCTCGCGCTTGGCAATCACCGTTAACCCCGCGCGTTTGCCGGCAGTGATACCAGGCACCGAATCCTCAACGCAGCAGCAACGGTCCGCAGGCAGCCCCAACAGATCCAGCGCATGCAGGTAGATGTCGGGCTCGGGCTTACTCTCCTTAAACTGCTCGCCGCTCACCACGTACTCAAAGGCGTCCGACAGTCCGCATGCATGGAGCACCTCTTCGATGCTGACCATGGGAGACGAACTCGCCAGCGCCACACGGACGCCGCGGCGCGGCAGCTCTCGAATCGTATCAACGGCACCCGGGTTGATCAAAGCCTGATAGTCGCGCGGGCGCTTATGCGCCCACTCGTCCCAACGGGCCAACGCTTCCTCGCCAGTGAAATGCCCCCTACCGGCGCGCTCAAACCAATCGACCAGCATATGCAGGAAGAACTGATGTGAGGTGCCAACCTGCCCGTTTAGCTCCTCTTGGGTTAGATTCAGCCCAAGCTCCTTGGCAAACGCGGCGGTCTCCCCCAGGTAGTAATACTCGGTATCGACGATGACGCCATCCATGTCAAAGATAACGGCGTCGAACGGAAATGCAGACACGGCACCCTCCCTAACAAAAGGGCGCCCGCAAGCGGACGCCCGAACCATACACTATCGGCGATTCTAACCCAGCAGTTGGTCAAGTGCTACCGCGATACCGTCTTCGTTGTTGTTGGCGGTCACCATCTGGGCCACGGCCTTAACCTCATCGACGGCGTTGCCCATGGCAACACCGGTGCCGGCCCACTCAATCATGGACTTGTCGTTCTGGCCGTCGCCAAACGATACGACCTCACTGGCATCGATGCCGAGCTTGGGCAGGGCACCCTCGAGCGCACGGGCCTTATCGATACCGGGCGCCGTGTACTCAAAGTACCAGTCGGCCGTAAACATGCCCGAAAGCGTCTGGGTAAAGGGCGCATACATCTCCTCGTAATGCGCCTGCAGGTAGGTCGGATCACCCGCCGTCAGCAGCTTGTCCACGGGATAAGTGTCCACGACCTCATGCAAGCTCTCGACCTCGCGAATCTTAAGATCGCACGCATCGCGCTCATACTTGACGATATTCTTCTGCAAGCCGTCAGGCAGCGTGATCATGCAATGGTACGAGTCCTCGACGTGCAAATCGCGACCGAGCGAAATCATAGGGATCACGTCGAAATTGCGCAGATGATCAATCAGACGGTGCAGCTCGTCAGCCGGCATGGCCTGGTCAAAAAGGACCTCATCGGTCTGAGCGTCGACCACATGCGCGCCATTAAAGGCAACTAGCAGACCGTCATGGTTTTGAAGGTCGAGCTCCTGCGCCAAGGCGTGCAACCCCCATGCGGGACGGCCCGAAGCCAAGATGAGCTTAATGCCCGACTCCTGCGTCGCGAGCAGCTTCTCGCGCGTACGCGGGCTGATGACCTTTTGATCGTTGGTGAGCGTACCGTCGATATCCATTGCGATGGCTTTGATTGCCATATATGCCTCCCTGTCATTGAACAACCTTGTCTGAGCCATCATACAGAACACCCACGGCGGCGCTGTTTGCAACGGGAAAAATGTCATATTGTCCCAAACATGAACGGCGCGCCTTCGACGATTGCGATGCCCGTCGAGGCGCCTCCCGATACATTCCATCCTATCCAAATAGCAAGGGGCCCGTATCCCAACGGATACGGGCCCCTTTCAGCCATAAGCCAACTCAGCCGTAAAGACTACTTGCGATGAGCGCGATAGAACTCGATGAGCGCCTGGGTCGAAGCGTCCTGCTCGGCCTTGGCGGCGTCGTCGTGGAAGGCCGGGGTGATCTGCTTGGCAAGCTGCTTGCCCAGCTCGACGCCCCACTGGTCGTAGGAGTCGATGCCCCAGACCGTGCCCTCGACAAACGTGATGTGCTCGTACAGGGCGATGAGCTCGCCGAGTGCGAACGGGGTCAGCGTGTCGCCGAAGATCGAGGTCGTCGGACGGTTGCCCTCAAAGCAGCGGGCCGGGACGATCCGCTCGGGCGTGCCCTCGGCACGAACCTCGTCGGCCGTCTTACCAAAGGCGAGCGCCTTGGTCTGGGCCAGGAAGTTGCCCAGGAACAGCTCGTGGACGTCCTGGCCGCTGTCGGTTGCGGGGTTGGCAGTGTTGGCGAAAGCGATAAAGTCGGCCGGGACCACCACGGTGCCCTGGTGCAGCAGCTGGTAGAAGGCGTGCTGACCGTTGGTACCGGGCTCGCCCCAGAAGATCTCACCGGTATCGGAGGTCACAGCGCTGCCGTCCCAGCGGACGTGCTTGCCGTTGGACTCCATGGTGAGCTGTTGCAGGTAGGCCGGGAAGCGGTGCAGATACTGGCAGTACGGCAGCACGGCGTGGCTCTTGGAACCGAAGAAGTTGACGTACCAGACGTTGAGCAGGCCCATCAGCGCGACGGCGTTGTTCTCGAGCGGGGTGTTGCAGAAGTACTCGTCGATGGCGTGGAAGCCCTCAAGGAACTGCTGGAAGCGCTCGGGGCCGAGCACGACGATCAGCGACAGGCCCACGGCGGAGTCGACAGAGTAGCGGCCGCCGACCCAGTTCCAGAAACCAAAAGCGTTGGCGGGGTCGATGCCGAAGGCCTCGACCTTCTCGAGTGCGGTGGAAACGGCGACAAAGTGCTTGGCCACGGCCTCGGCGTTCTGCTCATCGGAGCCGTCGATGGCACCCTGAGCCTTGAGCTGCTCGAGCATCCAGGTCTTGACCTCACGAGCGTTGGTGAGGGTCTCGAGCGTGGTGAAAGTCTTGGAGACGATAATCACGAGCGTGGTCTCGGGATCGAGGCCCTTGAGCTTCTCTGCCTGATCGTTGGGGTCGATGTTGGAGATGTAGCGGCAGTCAATACCGGCGTCGGCGTAGGGACGCAGGGCCTCGCAGGCCATGACCGGGCCCAGATCGGAGCCGCCGATGCCGATGGACACCAGGTGCTCGATCTTTTTGCCGGTAACACCCTTCCACTCACCGGAGCGCACGCGCTCGGCGAAGGCATACATGCGGTCGAGAACCTCGTGCACGTCGGCGACGACGTCCTGGCCGTCGACGATGAGCTGGCCCTTCTCGCTTGCCGGGCGGCGCAGCGCGGTGTGCAGGACGGCGCGGTCCTCGGTGGTGTTGATGTGCTCGCCGGAGAACATGGCGTCGCGGCGCTCCTCGAGCTTCACCTCGCGGGCAAGATCGCACAGCAGCTTGACGGTCTCATCAGTCACCAGGTTCTTGGACAGGTCGAAGTGCAGGTCACCGGCGTCAAAGCTCAGCTTGTTCACGCGCTCGGCATCGGCGGCGAACCAGGCCTTGAGGTCGATACCCTCGGCCTCGAGCTTCTCCTGATGGGCCTCGAGCGCCTTCCAAGCGGCAGTCGACGTAGCATCGATAGGTGCGGCAACAGTTGCCATAGAGTCCTCCTCAGCATACGGGCGCACGCCTCCATGCGCCCGGACATTCAGATGCCACTATTCTAGCGCAGGTCAAGACTATAATCAGCGAGCGTTGCCAATCGGCCCCCAAACGGCAACCGACCAAAAAGGGACAGGTTTAATTTGGCAGGTCAAACGCTTTACCAATCAAAAATAACCTATCCCTTTATGCCAAATATTAGGCCGCAGCGCAGACGCTACCGAGCAACTCACGCAGAGGAGACCCGATGCCCTCCAGCAGTTCGGGCGCGATGATGGCAAAAACGGGAACCTCGCCGGCCCCCACGACGGCAGGCACCTTGCCCGCCGAGACGATACATCCATAAGGGACAAAACCGTCTTCGCCGACATCGAGCGCCGCCATGCGACGGGCGAGCTCGCGCGCAAAGCCGGCAGTATCGGCATCGCCAATCGCCAAGACAAAGTCCACGCCTTCGTCGGTCGCCAGGGCCACGGCTTCGTCGATCAGCTCGTCTCCTCCGTCGCCTTCAACCGAGCCGCAGCGGAAAAGCACGCGCTCGAGCAGGGCGCGATCAACCGAGCCCAGCGCCGCCGAAACGAGCTCATCACGCGTGTGCTTGTCGCCTCCCAGCACGACCAGTGCCTTGGTGCCGCCATAGTGGGCAACCAATCGCCCGCACCAGCGAGCCACATCCCCATCCGCAACCAAGCGCGTCGGCATACCAAACCCATAGTTGACCATTATCCCCACAACCCTTCCGTGCTTTATGGTGGTATCAATCGTTAGCCTCATGCTACGAAGCGAGGTTTTCCGAGCTGTTTCGCACTCTTTAGAGCTGCGTTAAAACCCGATTCATGACCGACCAAAACAAACCAGTCCCTTTTTGACAGGTTTTGACGATGTCCGGACGAGCGGGTATTATCGAACAGGTATTCGATAAGAACATGTGTTTGATGAAAGGACACGGATGGCGCACGAGCAGCACACCTATATCTGCATCGACCTCAAGACGTTTTATGCCAGCGTCGAGTGCGTCGACCGTGGGCTCGATCCGCTCACCACCAACCTGGTCGTTGCCGACGAATCGCGCGGGCGCACGACCATCTGCCTCGCCATCACACAGGCCATGAAGGACCTCGGGATACACAATCGCTGCCGTCTGTTCGAAATTCCCGATGGCATCGACTACATCACGGCCGTACCGCGCATGCAGCATTACATGGAGGTGTCGGCGAAAATCTACGGTATCTATCTGGAATACGTCAGCCCCCAGGACGTGCACGTCTACTCCATCGATGAGTGCTTTATCGACGTGACGCCCTATCTGGACCTCTATCACACAGATGCGGAAGGGTTCGCCTGCACGCTGCGCGACGAGGTCCTCGCGCGCACCGGCATCACGGCGACGGTCGGCATCGGCCCCAACCTATTCCAGGCCAAGGTAGCGCTCGACATTACCGCCAAGCACGTACCCAGCCGCATCGGCATACTCGACGACGAGACCTTTCGCAAGGAGATCTGGCCCCATCGTCCCATCACCGATATCTGGGGCATCGGTCCCGGCGTGGCAGCCCGCCTCGAGAAATACGGCGTCTACGATCTGATGGGCGTCGCGGCGCTCGACGAAAACCTGCTTTACGACGAGCTCGGCGTCAATGCCGAATATCTCATCGACCATGCCTTCGGGCGCGAGCCGACAACCATCGCCGATATCCAAGCCTATCGCCCGCAAGCAACTTCGACCACCACAGGACAGGTGCTCTCGAAGGGCTATGCCTACGAGCAGGCCTACACCGTCTTGCGCGAAATGGTCGACAACGCCGTGTTGGATCTAGTCGATAAGCACGTGGTCTGCGACAGTATCTCGCTCTTTGTGGGCTACGCGAGCGAGCGCGCCGACATACGCCGGCTCAACGCCAGCGGCACGGCGCAGTATATAGACGGCTGCGGACACTTGCGCTCGAGCACCTCGGGCATCGAGCCCGCAGCGACCGACGGCCCCGAGCTCGCGCCCCGTGCTCCCAAGCCCGTCCAGCGCGATGACGAAAGGCGTCGCCTGGTGCGCGAAGCGCAGGCAATCGATGGCATCTTTGTGGGAGAGCATGGCGGCAAACCGCGTGGTGGCTATGCCGCACTCTTTGCGCACTCCAACGCCTCGCGAAAGCTGCCCGAGCGCACTAATTCGTTTAAGAAAATCATGGGGTATTTCGATGACCTTTGGGCACAAACGGTCGATCCCAAACGACCGGTCAAGCGCATCAACCTGGGATTTGGCAATCTTGTGCCCGAGGAATTTGCCACCATCGATCTGTTCAGCGATATCGAGGCCGATGAGCGCGAGCGCGACCTGGCGCGCGCCGTCCTGGCCGTGAAAGGCAAGTACGGCAAGAACGCGCTCGTCAAGGGATTAAGCTTTACCGCCGGCGCCACCGCGCGCGAACGCAACGGCCAAGTTGGAGGACATCGTGCCTAAACCCAAGCAGCAGCCCGTGCGCCCGCCGACCGCCTTCGAGCGCCTGGCGGACCCCGAGGGCAGACGCCGCGCCGCCGACCCCAACCTCACTGCCAACGGTGCCGTGCGCGCCAACCGCGCCGCACAGTTTATGCCCTTTGCCGCCCTCACGGGATACTACGAACTCGTGCGCAAGCAGGAAATCACCGTCGAGTCAAAACGTGAGCTCACGGAAGAAAAAGCCCTCGTACTTTCTAAAAAGCTCGAGGGTCTCAAACGTGGCGACTTGGTTCGTGTCACCTATTACGATACATACGGCTATCGCAGCCGCACGGGCATTCTCGACGAAGTATTACCCGCATTCAAGCTGCTCAAACTCAGGGATATCGCCATCAACTTCGACGATATCCAAGGCATCGAGCTGCGTGGTCGAGCCTAGCGACGAGAACGCTTACGCAAGACGAGAGCAATGCCAAGTACTGCGGCAGCTGCAACCAGCAATCCCAAGACCAGCGTGAGGGTCGAGTCGCCAGCGTGAGGCAGCGAGCCGTCCTTCGGAGTCTTCTTAGCGGTCGTCGTGACGGTGGTCGTGGTGCTGCTCGACTGGTCGTTGCCGCCCGTCTGGCTGCCACCAGGTTGATCGCCGCCACCCGGCTGCGAGGGATCCGTGGGCTCCGTCGGATCCGGAGTACCGGGATCAATCGGATTCTCAGAATTCTCCTTGCGCTGGATCCAAACCTGGCAGCCATTGAACGGGTTGGCGGTACCGAGGCACAGACCCTGGTTGGTCACCGCAAAGGTGCGCAGACCATGGTTATACGGATCGTTAAAGCCATTGGTCGTCAGCGTCGTAAAGTTCACGCCGTCCTCGGTCACATACATATCAAAGCCACGCTCGGCATCGCGAAGGTAACACATGCACGTAAGCACGCTCTGCAGCTTCTTGAGGTTATCCTCGCTCAGCAGCTTATCGAGCGCATCCTGAATATCGCTCGGCAGCTCGGTGCCATAGGCATCCTCGTACTGCTGCTTCAGGTTCTCATAGCTATCGAGCATGTCCTGATACTGGTCGGCAAAGGACTTGAAGTACGCGATCTCGCCATCGATCTTCTGGACATAAGCGGCGTCGTCCTCAAAGTCCTGGGACATCGTCGCGGCCTGATCGCAAAGATCGCCCGTGGCATCCTCCAGCGCATCGCTCAGGTCGCCAAAGCCCTTAGCAACCTCAGTCTTCTCGTCATCGACATCGGCAGCTTCGTTCGAATCATCGACCTCGACGGCCTCGTTTGAATCATCGTCCGCAAGCGTGTTCACGGGAACGATGGGGTCGTCAGGTGATTTCTTGTCGAGCAGGTGATTGAGCAGGTCCCTAAGGCGCTGAACCTGAGAGTCCCACTCCTCGGGCGTCATATCGATAATGTCGCCATTGGAGAACTGGCCGATCGGCTCAAGCAGGCTCGCGGTATCAAAGGTACCGATATACAGCTTGCCGTCGAACTTCTGCATGCGCCAAATGTACTGGTTCTCGTTTCGGCCAAAGCCCGAAGTCAGGCCGGAAATACCGCCCTCGGGGAACATGTCGGTGCGATCGCCAACGACGAGCTCCATGTTCTCGTCCTTGTCCATGCGATAGATGTTGACCGACTGCTCAAGATTGGCATTCACAAACGAGCAGTCAACGCCACCCATGCTGTTCTTGCCGCCCTCTTCGGTGTTGGATTTGTTGAACAGGATGCGCTCGAGAGCAATCTCCTCGTCGTTGTATTCACCGATATAGAGGTAGTCGTTGTAGACGATGAGGTTAGCAGCGCCAGAACGGGTACGGGCAGGATCGATGCCAAAGCAGTACTTTGCACCGTCCGTCTCCTGATCGCCAACAATGGGAGTCCACGAATAGCTGCCGTCGGCGTTCTTGTCGCCACGGACCATGGCGAACGACTGCATGGAATTATCATCGGGAGCGTTCTCGGGCGTACCGGTGCAGATGGTCGCATAGAGATGGCCATTGTACGAGACCATATCCCAAATGGCGCCGCCGTAGATGCTGTCCTGATAGCGAATCGCCGGATAGCCAAACAGCGTGCCCGAGTTGGCAATCTCGGTGAAGCTGTCCTGGCCCTTCGACGGGTCAGACGACGTCAGGATTGTCGACACAAAGTTACCGGCCGCGTCTTTACCCACATTACTGATGACGAGCTGGCCATCATGGACACACATGCCGCGGATACCGGTAGAAATGCCCTGCTTGTAGGCAGCACCGTAATCCTGCATGCTCGAAAGGCCCTGATAGACAACTTTGTACTCATCCGTCTTAGGATCGATCTCATATACAGCAGGCAGGCCGCTTTTGCCGCCATTGGTCCTGACGCTGCCGCAGAAATAGAGCTTACCCTTATAGCTCACGGCATTGCGGAACAAAGGACCGACGCCGTTGAGCGATTCAGAGAGCAGCAGCTTGGTCTCACCGGTCTTGGTATTAATCTTGACCAGGATGCCGCCGCTGTCCTTGTCGGCCGTGCCGTCCTCCTTCTGCTGTCCATAGAAGAAGGTGCCGTTAAACATGGCCTCCAGCGTCAGGCGCATGGTCTCGGCATCAAAGGAATCGCCCAGCACGCCGTTCATGAGCGTCAGCGTGTTGCCCATCGCCGCATAGCAGGTGCCCACATAAAGCCAGTCACCATAGCTCGCAGCCGCCCAAGTGTAGCTCTGGCCGCGATCGCCTTCATTGTTGGCCGTGTTACCATCGGCGCCCGGAACGGCAACGGCACCGTCACCCTGGTAGTCGACGATGCCATCCGGCTGCGACGTTCCTACCGTAGGATGCGAGAGCTTCTCAAAGGAATACCCATTTCCCGCATTGTAGGTAACGGCACCCGAAGCGTCTTCGGCGTGCGCCGGCAGCGGCGATACCAAGATAGCGGCAAGCGCTGCCACCAAGCCAAGTGTTCCCACTCGTCTCATAAGGCTATAGCCTCCCCTGTCCTTAAGCCCAGTTTTAGCATTCATCATCTCTGTCCACGTTTAATTGCAATCTGGGCACAGCAATAATCAGCATATAAATTTACACCTGTAATTTTTCTTATGGGATAGCGAATGCTCGATTGGTCACGAATTCCGCGCGAACCGTCACCAAACTCCACTTTCTCCACATCCGCGAGTTGTTTTTTGCGCAAATTTTAGGACGTCGATAGCCCCAATGGGGAGGAGGCCGGTACCCATTGGAGAGGGCGGCATCTACATTTTCATAACGAAATAGCCCGCACCTCTCACCGCCGTCTCGAGTGCCTCGCGGTCAATCGGACGCTTCGAACGCACGCGCGCCGTGTGGTCCGCGTACGTTACCGTTGCCCACACACCATTCAGCGCATTGAGGGCATTGGCCACATTCTGAGCGCAGCCATCGCAGCTCATGCCGCCGATGAGCAGCTCATCGCTATAGGGGTAGTGGGACGGATCGGTATCCGCAACCACTACCTTCTTGGCCTTCTTACCGCTCGTGCCATCGCTGCAGCAGCTCTTTCCGTGTGTCGAAGCGACAATACGCCGCAGGCCAAAGAACATGCCGACGACAATCGCGGCAAGCACGATGATATTTGCAGGGTTTAGCAAGTCTTCCATGCGATCCCCTTTCTCCAAACTCTTATACCTATACCCCCATGGGGTGTTCCCATCTTACTCCAAACTCGTGTCGGTTCGGTCAATTAGTTTCCCGCTTCAAACTTTTTTGTTGACCTTGGCTTACTTTCGTGTATAAGTTTTCCTAGGCTAACAACTGAGGACCCGAAAGGAGCATCGTGACTCGAACCATTGACATCCCAACATACCAAACGGCTGTCGTGCGCAACTGCTCCCCTACGCTCGCAGGTATCAAGCCGGCCTCGCTCTTTACCTATCCCGGCGTTTACGCCAACCAAGGCGGAAAACCCGGCGCCGCCCATATCGAAGAGCGACGCTCTCGCCTGCTCGCGGTCATTGCCCAATGCAACCGCGAGCTCCAGCCACTCGGGATCCATATGAGCGTTTTGGTCTGGCGCCCCTGCGGAGCGCTCATCTATGTGTACCGCCCTGCGGACCTCATGCGATACCTCTCCGACCCCCGCGCCACGACGGCGCTTACCGCCGAAGGTTACGATGTCCACAACCTGCCCGCATCCCTGGTGCATCTCGCCGCGCGCATCACGCTGGCAAGCAGCAATGCCGCAGAAAGCGCCTATGACAGCAGCGTCTGCGCACTCGCGCGAAATAGGCACTGCGATACGGGGTGCATGTGCGAGTTCCCCCACGAAATTGGCTATTTTTTGGGCTATCCCTACGAAGATGTCCATCAGTTTATCGTCCAGCACGGCGAAAACTATAAGGTCTTTGGCGCATGGAAGGTATACACAAACGTTGAGCAGGCGCTCACGACCTTCGATTCCTATCGCGCATGCACGCAATACCTTACGTACATCTATCAACAGGGCTGCACCCTGGGACAACTTGTCCAGGCAACCCGATAGAGCATACAAAACGCGGCCGCACACCGCACAACCGAAAGGAAAACATATGAGCAAGATCGCAGTCGTCTACTGGAGTGGTACAGGCAACACCGAGGCCATGGCAAACTTCGTTGCCGAAGGTGCAACCGATGCCGGCACCGAGGCAGAGGTCATCTCCTGCGCCGACTTCTCCGCAGATAAGGCCGCCGACTACGACGCCTTTGCCTTCGGCTGCCCCGCCATGGGCTCCGAGGAACTCGAGTACGATGAGTTCCAGCCGATGTGGGACGAAGTCAAGGAAACCCTCGGTGACAAGAAGGTCGTCCTCTTTGGCTCCTATTCGTGGGCCGAGGGCGAGTGGATGGACAACTGGAAGGCCGACGCCGACGAGGCAGGTGTCAACGTCGTCGATTCCGTCATCTGCTACGACGCTCCCGACGATGAGGGCGAGGCGGCCTGCCGCGCCCTTGGAGCCGAGCTCGCCTAGCGGCAATGAGCTCCGCCCATAACGCGCTCTGCACCAAAACACATTCGCATCCCAACAAAAACGGGAGCCGGATCACATCCGGCTCCCGTTTTCTGTTATGTCAGTCATATAAAGCGGCTACGAGATATTTCCCAAGAACGCCTTGGTGCGCTCGCTCTTGGGGTGGTCGAAGACCTCGCTCGGCGTACCCTCTTCCACGATAACGCCGCCGTCCATAAAGACGACGCGGTCGGCGACGTCGCGGGCAAAGCCCATCTCATGCGTCACGACGATCATGGTCATACCGTCACGTGCAAGATCGCGCATAACGCCAAGAACGTCGCGAACCAGCTCGGGGTCGAGTGCCGAAGTGGCCTCGTCAAAGAGCATGACGTGAGGGTTCATCGACAGGGCGCGGGCGATGGCAACGCGCTGCTGCTGGCCACCCGAGAGCTGGCTCGGCATAAAGTCGATGCGCTCGGCAAGACCGACCTTGGTCAGCTCCTCGATAGCGATTTTCTCGGCCTCTTCCTTGCTGCGCTTGAGTACCTTTTGCTGTGCGAGCATGACGTTCTTTTTGACTGACAGGTGCGGGAACAAATTGAACTGCTGGAACACCATACCCAGATGCGTACGTACCTTGTTAAGGTCGACGCCCTTGGCGCAAACGTCCACGCCCTCAACGACGATCGAGCCGCTCGTGGGATGCTCCAGACGATTGATGCAGCGAAGCATCGTCGACTTGCCCGAGCCCGAAGGACCCAGGACTACGACGACCTCGCCCTTGTGCACATCCAGATCGATATCGCGCAGGACCACGTTATCGCCGAAGGCCTTCTGGAGGTTCTTGATGCTGACGACGACCTCGTTCGAGTTATTGGTTTCGCTCATGATAGGACCTCCTTACAGACCGGCGATGTGGTCGGCGGGCGTCGCGACGACCTGTCCAGCGCTCTTGGCGGGACGCTTCTTCTTGGTTTCGGCCGTCCCCAGAAGCCTCGCCTCAAGACCGCTCACCAAGCGAGCAAGCGGCAGGGTGATGACCAGGTAGAACAGGGCGGCAACCACATACGGCGTAATGGAACCCGTCGTGGCCACGATGGTACGGGCGTTCATGACGATCTCGACCACGCCCACGGCCGCGAGCAGCGACGTATCCTTGTAAAGCAGGATGAACTCACTGGTCAGCGTAGGCAGGACATTGCGGAACGTCTGCGGAATCATCACGTAGAGCAGTGTCTGGAAGGCATTCATGCCCAGCGAGCGCGCGGCCTCGTTTTGGCCCTTGGGGATCGACTGAATACCGGCACGGAAGATCTCGCACAGGTAGGCGGACGAGTTCATGGCCATGACGATGACGCCCAGCACATAATCGTCAACCTTGACGCCGGCCAGCGGCAGGCCAAAGAACGCGATGTAGATCTGCAGGAACGCCGGCGTACCGCGGATGATATTCACATAGATGCCGGCAAGGCAACGCAGGATGCGCGACTTGGAGATGCGCATGAGTGACAAGGCAAAGCCAAAGGGAATGGCCAACGGAAATGCCACGAGCACGATCGAGAGCGACATGAGGAAGCCTTTGAATACGATCGGCAGGCTCTGAACCAAAATGACCGGGTTCAGGAACAGGCGAAGGAACATGTTGGAATTCCATGCCTCGACCCACGGCTGCTCCTTAAGGTCGGCCAGGAAGTTATCGAATGCCGTCACGCCCTTAATCTCGACGGAAGGAATCTTGGAGATCTTCTTGGTTGAACCGTCAGCCAACGTGTAGGTGCCGCTAAAAGCCTCGTCGCCGCCCTCGACGGGGAAGGTCACGCCGTAGACCTCGACACGGAAATAGCCGCCGGCCGGAGCCGTCTCGCCAAAATCGATCTTGAGCGTCTGGCCGTCGACCTTGCACGTAGGCTTCATGGGCGTACGGTCCATGAGGTCCTCGCCCGAGAGCATCGTCAATCGCGTGTCATCGGTACCAAACGTCGTGCCGTCGACAAACGTCAGCGATAGACCGCTCAGCTCCTCGTCGGCATCGGCCTGAACTTCCCAGGTAATGCGCGTCTCGGTGCCGCCGACCACAGCGCTGCCCGAACCGGTGTTGGGTCGGGCAGTAATCTTTGCGGTCTCAAGCGCCTGGGCGGTCGTGGGCGCATATGCCCCCGCGCACACCAGCGCGAGCGCCACGGCCATGACGCAGGCTAGCTTTTGGAGCAAGGCGGGCAGTGAAAAACGCTGCTCCGTGGCCCCTTTGTTCAGTCGAGACAAGGTGGCTCCTATCGTAGAAGTTGCCGACAAAACGAGACGGAAACGCTCTCCGTCAAGAGAGGCGCAAAGGCCCTCTCCGCAAAACGGAAAGGGCCCGCGCGCAATCAAGCATTAATTTACTTGATGTTGTACTTAGCCATGAGGGCGTCAACGGTACCGTCGTCGGTCAGGTCCTTGATGGCCTGGTTGATGTCGTCCTTGAGCTTGGTGTTGCCCTGGTTGATGGCGATGGCGTACTCCTCGCCGGTGCTGACCTGCTTGATGGTCTGGCAGGTGTTGAACTGCTCGGCGGTCAGCTGGCTGGCAACGGAGCGGTTGGTGACTACGGCATCGCCCTTATCGGACTGCAGGGCGCTGAAGCACTCGGTGGCGTCCTTGTAGGGAACGATCTTAGCCTTGGGGAAGTTTTCCTGAGCAAAGGCCTCGGCGGTCGATCCAGACTGGACGATGATGGTAGCGTCGGCGTTGTTGAGCTTCTCGCTGTAGTTGTCGGCCGTGATGTCGGTGTTATCGACCTTGGTCACGATAGCCTGATCGTCCATGTAGTAGGAATCGGAGAAAGTGACTTCCTTCTCACGCTCGGGCGTGTCGGTGATAGCCGCGATGGAAACGTCATACTTGGCGCCCGAAGCGACACCCGGAACCAGCGTGTCAAAGTCATTGTTGACGTACTCGACATCCAGGCCCAGCTTGTCGCCGATAGCCTTGATAAGCTCAAGGTCAAAGCCCTGATAATCGCCGTTGTCATCCTTGTACTCAAACGGAGCGTACTCGGCAGAGGTGCCGACGGTCAGCGTACCGTCCTTGACGAGCGCGTACTCCTTGGAGCCGTCGACCTTCTCGACCTTAGCGTCGTCAGAGCTGCTGGAACCGGCATCAGAACCAGAGGTGGCGTTGGACGAGCCGCAGCCCGTCAGTGCGAGGGCGAGTGCCATGGCGCCCGTGGCGGCAAATGCGCCAAGCTTCTTCAGCTTCATAATCAGTCTCCTTCCGGTGACCCCGTTTGATTCAGAGGTCTGCAAAAACTGTTGGATATTATGCGCTCGTTTGGAAGAATCCGCAATTAGAAAACTGATTGAAACAAACCCATAACGTGAATGGAACACTCCACTTTATGACAGTCATTACTGCTGCAATGACCTTAACAGTTTGATTTCAGCCGCATAACCTGCAAGTTCGTTCGGTGTCTCCAAAATGAATGGCAATGCGCGCAAGCGGCCATTCGATACAATATTCTGCATAACCTGCATACCGCCGCCAAACTCCTCGCTGCCAAGGTAGCCCTTGCCGATGCACTCGTGACGATCTTTATGGGCACCACTGGGGTTCTTCGAATCGTTGATGTGTACGGCACGCAAGCGGTCGATACCCACCACGCGGTCGAACTCGTCGAGTACGCCGTCCAGATCATGGATGATGTCGTAGCCGGCATCGCTCACATGGCAGGTGTCCAGACACACGCCCAGCTTGTCCGATAGCTCTGGACGCCTGGCGGCAGCACCCTCGATAATGCGCGCCAGCTCTTCAAAGCTACGGCCCACCTCGGTACCCTTTCCCGCCATGGTCTCGAGCAGCACCGTCGTCTGCTGCCCCTCAAACATCACCTGACACAAGGTGTCGACGATCATCTGAATGCCGGCATCAGTCCCCTGCCCCACATGCGCGCCGGGGTGGAAGTTGTAGTAGTTGCCGGGCAGCGCTTCCAGACGCTGCAAGTCCTCGGCCATTGCCTCCAAGGCAAACTCGCGTGCCCGCTCTTTGGCAGAACAGGGGTTGTAGGTATAGGGGGCATGAGCCACAAGCGGGCCAAAGTCGTTTTTCTCCATAAGCTCGCGCAGGGCCGCCACGTCATCCATGTCAAGATCTTTCGCCTTGCCGCCGCGCGGGTTGCGCGTGAAGAATGCAAAGGTGTTGGCGCCAATGGATAGCGCCGTCTCCCCCATCGCCCGATAGCCCTTCGTCGTCGAAAGATGACACCCAATCGTCAGCATCTCCAGCTCCCCCTCATCAGTTGCGGTGAAATAGTTCCTGTCGATGCCCTATTCTGCCGCAAACAGGAACTATTCCACCGCAACTTATAAAAGGGGCATCAGGAACGCGTTTTGCAAAAGGCTTTAAGCGCGGCCGTTACGGGGCCAGGCTGGAAACGTCGGCGCACATCGTCGAGACGCTCAGGAATATCGATGTGCTGCGGGCAGTGACGTGCGCATTTGCCGCATTTGACGCAATTGCTCACCAACTTGGGCTCACTCGTCCGCACCGCGCTCGCCGTAAAATACTGCGACAGGCCCGTAAACCAGCTGTGCGCATAGCTTGCGTTGTAGGCGGCGAAACACCCAGGGATATTGATGCCTTTGGGACACGGCATGCAGTAGCCGCAGCCCGTACAGGGCACGCGATTCGATTTCTCAAACTCTCCCAGCACACGCGCGATGGTATCGAGCTGCTCTGTCGTCATCGAATTCGGCAGTGCGCGATCCGCCAATGCCGCGTTCTCGTCCACCTGCGCGGTATCGGTCATGCCCGAAAGCAGCATCGTGACTTGAGGATGGTTCCACACCCACGAAAGGCCCCAGGCGGCAGGAGTGCGCAAATGCGGGTCAGGGGCGCCATCGAGCACAGCGCGGGCCCGCGGCGGCAACTTGCCCGCTAAACGCCCGCCCAGCAGCGGCTCCATCACAAACACCGCGAGCCCGCGCTCCGCAGCCGCCATGAGTCCCGCCGTTCCCGCTTGGTAGCGCTCTCCAGCGTAGTTGTACTGGATCTGGCAAAAATCCCAGTCATACGCGTCGAGCATCGTCAGGAAGTCCGCCGCACTGCCGTGATACGAAAAACCTATCTGGCGAATACGCCCCGCAGCCTTTTGGTGCGCAATCCAGTCCTCGATGCCCAACGCCACCACGCGCTCCCACTGGGCGGGCGAGGTAATGTTGTGCATAAGGTAGTAGTCGATATGGTCGGTCCGCAAACGGTGCAGTTGCTCGTCAAAAAAGCGGTCGAAATCCTCCGCACATTTGCACGAAGCGTGCGGCAACTTAGTCGCCAGCAACACCCGGTCACGCAGCCCCAAGCGCTCAAGTGAGGCGCCCACGCACACCTCGTTACCGGGATAAAGATACGCAGTATCCAGATAATTAATCCCCTGTTCCACCGCACGGGAAATGATGGCATCGGCCGTCTTCGCATCGGGGTGTCCCGGCGCACCGGGAAATCTCATGCAGCCCAGACCCAGAGCAGATATTCGGTTACCACTTTTGGGGTCAACGCGGTATTGCACGGCCCCTCCTTTCGCCATCAGCGCCCCGGCAAGACGAAACACAATGGTCACGCGACCGAAACATCGTGGAATCGCAATCGAGAACGTATCGTAACGCAGCAGAAATCGAGCCGTCACGACACCGCTTTAACATCAGCAAAAAGCCCGATGAAAGGAGCAACAAACAAATACGGCCATCCGGTGCACGCAGCATGGTCCGGCGGCATACAATCCATCAGGCGCCCCTTACGCGGGCGCCTTTTATATGGGGAGATGATTCGCATGCAGATCAACAAGATCGCCTTTATCGGCAAGGGCGGCGTCGGCCTGCTCTACGGCAGCATGATTGCCAAGGCCCTCGGCAATGACGCCGTCGAATACGTTATGGATGACGCCCGTTTTGAGCGTCACGCAAACGATGCGCTCACCGTCAACGGCAAGCCCTGTGCGCTCAAGTCCGTCCGCGCCAGCAAGGCAACGCCCGCCGATCTGGTCATCCTGACGGTCAAGACCACCGGTCTCGACCAAGCACTCAAGACTATGGAGCGCGTCGTGGGACCCAATACGCTCATCGCCTCGCTGTGCAACGGCATCACGAGCGAGCAAAAGATTGCCGAGCGCTTTGGCTGGGAGCATACCGTTCTTGGTATTTGCCAGGGTATGGACGCCGTGTTCCTCAACGGAGAGCTCACCTTTACCAACACGGGCGAAATCCGCTTTGGCGCGGCGGCCGGTACGGACCCCGCAACCATCACCGCAATCGACGAGCTCTACACGCGCTGCGGCATCGCCCATACCGTCGAGAGCGACATTGCGCACCGCATGTGGGCCAAACTCATGCTCAACGACGGCATCAACCAGACCTGCATGGCCTACGGCGGCACGTACGGAAGTGCCACGGAGCCGGGCTCCGAGCAGCGTCGCTGCCTTGTTTCCGCCATGCGCGAAACGCTTGCGGTCGCCAACGCCGAGGGCGTTGAGCTGACCGAGGCAGACCTGACGCAGATGGTGCACCTCATCGAAGGAATCGATCCCGCCGGCATGCCCTCGATGGCGCAAGACCGCGTCGCGCGGCGCAAAACCGAAGTCGAGGAGTTCGCCGGCACCATCTGCCGTCTGGCGACCAAGCACGATATCCAGGCACCGCAGAACGAATGGCTCTATCAGCGTATTCGCGATATCGAGGCAAGCTGGTAGCGCCCGACTCACCACGTCAACAGACTCAACAGCAAAGCCGCCGCAAGGGCACTCCCCTTACGGCGGCTTTCATCTTCATCTATAACCAGTAGTCGATGTCCCGACGGTTAGAGCTGCGACTCCGAGGCCTGGCCCTCATCGTCGCGACAAAGGACTACACCCGCACTTCCCAGCAGCGCGGCCGCAATCAGCGCGCCAACCACGATTGGAGCAGCCCCGCATGACCCCTGCATGCCCGCAATGAGCGCGGCCGTAGGACCAAGGCAACCAAGCACCAATGCGACGGCGGCAACGGCGATATCTCGAGCGTTCACAAGACCACTTCCTCCAAGAGAAAGACCTTATTTCTCATGAACTAGTGTGCCCCGCGCCCATATGCGCGGCGTACTGCCACGGTAAGCGCTCTGTTAACTCAAGCACGCACAAAAAACGAACGCCCTTACGTTGCCCAAAGGCTCGGTAAAGACGCCCGCCCGTCATGTCCTATTGGCTTATGGCAGATTACCAGCCAGTGTAGTAGTCGGTGGTTCCGGCAGCGCAGCCGGAGTCATAGACCTTGCACTCGCCCTTGGAACCGGTAAACGTAGAGCCTTGGGCCTTATCGCCCGCGGCAACGACGTAGTAACCATCGGAATCGCGCCAAAAGCCCTCGGAATCCTGCGTCCACTCGCCCGTGCGGTGGTGATACAACACGTTGCTGCTGTAATAAGTCTCGCGGCGGCCGTTATAGTTATTGACGCCGCTCGAGCGCGTCAGACCCGAGCCGTTCGCGTAATACGCAGCAGACGTATAAGACGAGCCGGAGCCGGCGTTGTAATACGAAGCCTGAACGGCCTCAGCGGCCTCGGCTTCGGCTGCGGCAGCCTCGAGCGCCTCGCGCTTGGCATCCTCAAGCGTGGAGCGAAGCTCGTCGAGCTCGGTCGACTTGGCGTCGACTTCCCCCATCGTCAACAGGCTACCCGCACCGTCGATGCAACCCTGCAACACAGCGCGCTCGTCATCGGTAGCATAGTCGCCATACATATTCATAATGATCTGAGCGCGCATCTCCAGGGAATCGCGCTTTGCCCCCATCGAGGCGTTCCACTCCTGCATAGAGCCATAACCGTCGCCGCGGTAGTCGACGGGCTGCACCAGCGTCGCCTCGGACGGCGCAGATCCGACCGTATCGGATAGTGTTGCCGCGTGGGCATCAGTTGCGCCGGCGCCCGCCAAAAGTGCCACGGTCAGAGCGGCGGAAAGGGCGGCGGCTTTCGGTTTTCGTGAATCGATCCTCATGTAGCTGGAAACCTCCGTAGTGCGTTTTTGCTGCGTTTGAGCTGCGTGTGATTTAATCGCGCTGCATAGTACCCCGAGCAAATCGCGACCTGCGGTTTTACTCAAAAGGCGCACGTCAATTGCGTAAAACTCACATCCTCTCAACAGGAGTTTTCCACATCTCGATTGCATAAAGCGTGTCAAAAACCCTGTTTTTGCACCCTCTCTATGCAAAAACGACGCCTGTGCAACCATTGTTCGCACAGGCGCCTTGAGCAGGCATTTTATGCAGTTATACCTATCGAGTCGCAAGGGGTCCTTGCACAAGTCGCCTTACTCGTCCAGCGCGGCAAAGGCCTGCTTCAGATCCCAAATGATATCCTCGGCGTTCTCGGTACCGATGGAAAGACGGATCGTGGAGGGCGTGATGTTCTGCTCGGCGAGCTCCTCGGCAGAGAGCTGGGAGTGCGTGGTGGTAGCCGGGTGCACGACGAGCGACTTGACGTCGGCCACGTTGGCGAGCAGCGAGAACACCTGCAGATGATCGATGAACTTCCATGCAGCCTCCTGGCCACCCTTAATCTCAAAGGTAAAGATCGAAGCACCGCCACGGGGGAAGTACTTCTGATAGAGCTCGTGATCGGGGTGCTCAGGCAGGCTCGGGTGATTCACCTTGGCGACGTGGCTGTCGCCAGCCAGGAACTCAACGACCTTCTTGGTGTTCTCGACATGACGGTCGACGCGCAGCGACAGAGTCTCGGTGCCCTGGAGCAGGACCCAGGCGTTGAACGGGCTGATGCAGGCGCCCTCGTCACGCAGCAGGATAGCGCGGACATAGGTTGCGAAGGCGGTGGGACCGGCAGCCTCGGCAAACGAAACACCATGGTAGGAGGGGTTGGGCTCAGCGATCTGGGCGTACTTGCCACTCGCCTTCCAATCGAAGTTACCGCCGTCGACGATCACACCGCCCAGCGAGGTACCGTGGCCGCCGATGAACTTGGTTGCGGAGTGGACGACGATGTTGGCGCCGTGCTCCAGCGGACGGAACAGATACGGGGTGCCGAAGGTGTTGTCGACGACAACCGGCAGACCGTGCTTCTTGGCAATCTCGGAGATGGCGTCGATGTTGGGGATGTCAGAGTTGGGGTTGCCGAGCGTCTCGAGATAGATGACCGTGGTGCTGTCCTTGATGGCACCCTCAACCTCTTCCAGGTTATGGGCATCGACAAACGTGGTCTCGACGCCAAACTGGGAGAGCGTATGCTCCAGCAGGTTGTAGGAGCCACCGTAGATGGTCTTCTGAGCCACCACGTGGTCACCAGCCTGAGCAAGAGCCTGCAGGGTATAGGTGATGGCAGCAGCGCCGGAGGCGACGGCAAGACCTGCCACGCCGCCCTCGAGCGCGGCGATACGGTCCTCGAAGACGCCCTGGGTGGAGTTGGTCAGACGGCCGTAGATGTTACCGGCGTCGGCAAGACCAAAGCGGTCGGCGGCGTGCTGGGAGTTGCGGAACACATAGCTCGTGGTCTGGTAGATAGGCACGGCACGGGAGTCGGATGCGGGATCGGCACTCTCCTGGCCAACGTGCAGCTGCAGGGTATCGAAACCAAAGGTGTGCTCGGGGTTGTTGATGAACTGGCTCATGATGATCTCCTTGATCGAACGAAAGTAAGTAAAAAGAGAGAAGTAAGTCGCTGTCTCCTGATCACGCCGACGGGCGCAAACAGGAGCCCGGCATTCGTCTTGGTAAGCAATTCATATGCGGGCCTCCTTTCGCGTCCCGATTCCGTAGTCGGCTTAATAACCTACCGCCTTTGTGTGTTTTGAATAGTACGGGCATTGTCTTCCTCGGTCAATCACTAAAAAGCGCTAACTTGTTATCTGTTTTATAGATAACTATCGAAAGGATGGCGTCGATGACCCTTCAGCAGCTTCGTTTTCTGATCGCCGTGGCAGAGTCCGGCTCAATCAACGCCGCAGCTCAGCGCCTCTATACCGCTCAGTCCAACATCTCAAACGCCGTCAAAAGCCTGGAACAGGAACTCCATCTGGAGATCTTTACGCGCTCCAGCCGCGGCGTCACGCTCACCAACGACGGCACCGAGCTTTTGGGCTATGCGCGCCAGGTCGTAGAGCAGGCCGACATGCTCGAGGCACGCTACGAGAACGGCGGCACCCCGCAAGCCCGCCTCGCCATTTCCGCCCAGCACTACGCCTTTTCGGTCGAGGCCTTTGTCAACGTGGTCGAGCGCTGCCGCGACAGCAAGTTCGAGTTCATCATGCGCGAGACCACCACATCGCAGATCATCGATGACGTCCGTGCGTTTCGCAGCGATATCGGCATTCTGTATCTGGATGACTTTAACGCCCGCGTTCTGCAGAAGGCCTTCGCCGATGCCCGCGCAAGCTTCCATCCCCTATTCGACGCGACGGTCCACGTATTCGTCAGCGAACGCCACCCGCTCGCACGCCGCCCTCAGCTGTCCCTTGCCGACCTCGCGCCCTATACGCGCTACAGCTTTGAGCAGGGAACCTCAAACTCCTTCTATTACGCCGAGGAACCTTTTAGCTATATCCCTTGCGACCGCAACATACGAATATCGGACCGCGGAACACTTACCAACTTACTTATCACGTCGAACGGTTACACCCTGTCGACCGGTGTCCTCTCCAATGAAATGCAATGGGGCATGGCATCGATCCCGTTAGCAGACGCCCCAACGATGCACGTTGGCTACATCATGCACGACGAGCGCAAGCCCTCTCTCCTCTTGCAGCAATACCTCGACGAGCTCAACCGCATCATCCATGCCAGCTAACAGTCGGAAGACGGGGCAGAAATCGTAGATTGCTGGCCCCCGGCGGGCATGGCGCTACAATGGTCACTCACATGAAATGCACTCAAAGAAAGGAAACCCGTGAAGGTCAT
This sequence comes from Collinsella sp. AM43-1, assembly GCF_003467925.1. NCBI lineage: Bacteria > Bacillati > Actinomycetota > Coriobacteriia > Coriobacteriales > Coriobacteriaceae > Collinsella > Collinsella sp. AM43-1. The sequence goes on from NZ_QSFR01000010.1 coordinate 83,352, forward strand.
CATCTATACCGACGGCTCGGCCCGATCAAATCCGGGACGCGGCGGCTACGGCGCCGTGCTCAAATACACCAACCCCGCCGGCAAGACCTTTACCTCCGAGCTCTCGCGCGGCTACGCCAAGACCACCAACAACCGCATGGAGCTCATGGCCGTTATCGTGGCGCTCGAGGCACTCAACCGCCCCTGCGAGGTCGAAGTCCATTCCGATTCGCAGTACGTCGTCAACGCCTTTAAGAAGCACTGGATCGACGGCTGGAAAAAGCGCGGGTGGAAAACCGCCAACAAGCAGCCCGTCAAGAACCGCGACCTGTGGGAGCGCCTACTCACCGCCAAAAGCAAGCATAAGGTTGAGTTCATCTGGGTTAAGGGTCACGCCGGCCACGAGCTCAATGAGCGCTGCGATGAGCTCGCCACCACGGCGGCCGACGGCAGCAACCTCGATATCGACACCGGCTTTAACGAGAGCGACCTGTAATAGCGTTTTCGCACAGCTTTATATCCCCACGCGCTACACTCATCCTGTAGACCAAACAACGCAAGGGGGACGTATGCTGCGCATCGCGACCATCGGCACATCCATGATCACCGACGACTTTATCCAAGTCGTCAACGCCAACGACCAAGCCGCGTTTGTGGGCACGCTTTCACGCGATGCCAATCGCGGTGCTGCCTTTACCGCCGAGCGCGATGGCGAGCGAAACTTTATCTCACTCGATGAGCTTGCGGCAGCCGCCGACGTCGACGCCGTCTATATCGGCAGCCCCAACGCACTTCACTACGAGCAGGCCCTTGCCTGCATCGCCGGTGGCAAGCACGTCATCGTCGAGAAGCCCTTCTGCGCCACCGAAGCGCAGGCGCTGGAAGTCTTCCGCGCTGCCGAGGCAGCAGGTGTCGTGGCCCTCGAGGCCATGCGTCCCCTCCACGATCCCGCCTTCCACGCCATCGAGGACGCCCTGGGCGAGATCGCCCCCATCCGCCGCGCCTCATTGCGCTTTGGCAAATATTCCTCGCGCTACAACGAGATTCTCGCGGGACGCGCCACCAATATCTTCGACTGCAATATGGCATCGGGTTCCCTCATGGACATTGGCGTCTATACCGTCGAGCCCATGGTCGAGATCTTTGGCATGCCCTCCGGCCTTACGAGCATGACCACTCTGCTCGATCCCACCACGCGACGGCTCACGCACGGCCCCATCGATGGCTGCGGTTCCATCCTCGCCAGCTACGGCGGCGGCCGTATCTCCGTCGAGCTCGCGCACTCCAAAATTACGAATGACCTGCTGCCCTCGCAGATCGAAGGCGAGCGTGGCACTATCCAGATCGACCATCTGTCCACGCCCCGCAACGTCCGCATCGACTATCGCGGCGACGTCGTACGCGGCTCGGCGACCGAGGCACCGCGCGAACAGGGAGACAACGGCCGCGTGCTCGACCTGCCCAAATCGAGCAACACTATGGAATACGAACTCACAGACTTTATCACCGCCATCGGCGGCATCGATAACGTTAAGGAAGAGATTTGGGAGACCCCGGCGGGACGCCACGAGCTTGGCCACTACCGCGATGTCACACTCGTCTCACTGCGCATCATGGATGCCGTGCGCCAGCAGGCCGGCATAACCTTCCCGGCCGACGCAGGCAAGCAGGCATAGCTATGGGCCTCTTCGATACGTTCTTCTCCAGCGTCACCGGCGGCAGTCGAGAGCCTCAAAAACCATCAAACGTCGAGCTCGAGCTGCGCCGCAGGCTTACTGTGCTCGCAAGCGACGAGGCCACTCAAGACACTCCCCTGCGCTATTTCCTGCGCTGGGCGGGGCAAGTCCAGGGCGTTGGCTTTCGCTTTACCAACACCAACCTCGCGCAGGCACGCGCGCTCACCGGCTGGGTGCGTAACATGGAAGACGGCTCAGTCGAGATGGAGATACAGGGGGCTCCGGCAAATATCCTATCTCATCTCGAGGCGCTTCATGCCTCCTACGAGCGTATGGGAACGCGTTTTCGCCTCGTAGACGCCCAGGCCCGAGCCCCACTTGCCAATGAAGACGGTTTCACGCCTCGTTATTAGTATTGTGTGCTAAATACGGTATCATTTACCTACGACCGTTGATAGAAAAGAGGCGAGGCGCATGGCGGTGCAAAGAAGGAATACCAGGCAGCGAAAGCTGGTTCTTGACGCCGTGCGCCAAAGCTATAACCATCCCACCGCCGACGAAATCTACAACGTCGTGCGCGCGCAGGATGACAAAATCAGCCGCGGCACGGTCTACCGCAACCTCAATCTCTTGGCCGACGCCGGCGAGATTCTCTCCATCAAGACGCCGGGCGGCAGCCGCTTCGATCGCACGATCGAGCCGCATGCGCATATCATCTGCACCTCGTGCAGCCGCGTCATCGACATACCACTCCCCTTCGATGCCCAGCTCGACGCCAAGGCATCCGAGCAAATCGGCTGGCACGTCACGTCGCACTACACCATCTTCGAGGGTCTCTGCCCCGACTGCCGGTAGATGTTTGGGACATGCCTACTCGGCAAGCAGGCGACGCAGTTCTTCTTCGACCGTGTACACATAGCGGACGCGGTCGTTGATGCCACGCATAGAGGGATTGCAGCTCTCCATTAGATAAGGATGGCCCACTACGTTGAGCATGTCGCGGTCGTTCTCGTTATCGCCAAACGCCATCATCTCATCGGGCGAAATACCCAGGGCACGACCGTAATCGGCAAGCGCGGAACCCTTACCCGAATCAAAGCCGATAAAGTCCGTCCATTCGGTTCCCGATGTCATGACATCGACTCGATCGCTAAAGTGGCGCTCAAAATACTCCAGCGCCGCCGGCTGATTCACCTCGGGCGTCTGGAAGGCAATCTTAATGACGTCCTCTTCGATGTCCTCGGGACGGTCGACCACCGCCACATCGCAGTGGACCTCATAGCGCAAATGATCGACGAACGCATCGTTGCCGCTCATGGTGTAGAGGTGCCCCTCACACGAAAGGGTCACGTCGGCATGGGGATATGCAATCACGGCATTCGCGATATCCATAGCAAGGCTACGCTCCATGGAACGCTTGACAACGGCGCGTCCCTCGCTCATCACCAGAGCTCCGTTTTCGCATACATAGGCGAGCTCATCGGCCACCGGGGCAAACAGATAGCGCAAGCTCGCATATTGACGGCCGCTCGCCGGCATAAACACGATACCGCGACGATGCAGCTCATCGATGAGCTCAAAGGCCTCGGAACGCGGCTCGCGCTCCCCCGGATGCAGCAACGTGCCGTCCAAATCGCATGCAATCAGCTTGATTCCTTCAAGACCCATATGCTTTCCCCCACAGCATCTCATCAACAGAAAGACGGACTTTGAATAGTTGCCTCTCAAAGTCCGTCTTACTTATACGCACGTTAACCGCGCGCCTTCTTTACGATCGTAAAGTCTGGAGCCATACTCACAACGGCATCCGCCGCATTCGACGCAAAGCGCCGGTCCGAATCGAGTTCACGGGTAACCACCGAGAGCCGAACGCCCTCGACGCCCCGGAGCATGCGGCCCAAAACAGGCTGCACCGGCGTATACATGCGCACGGTATGCTCGTCCGAATCGCCTCGGAAAAGCGGCGTATGCATATTGCCGATCTCCCAGCACGCATGCGCGAGCGCAATCGGGTCCATGCGGTCAACTTCGACCAAATAAACCTCGGCGCCGCGCAGACGTACGACAACCACCACGGGCACCGCACCCGTATGGTCGATAGCGAGCACGTCACCGTCGGCAAGACGACCGCCGTCGGCAGTATCCAGCCGAACATCGACCATGCGCCCCAGCTCCGTCACGCCCACAAGCGCGCATACATCAGCCTGGTCCCAATCGAGCAGCAGCTCGTCAACTTCAAAGACGCCGCCCAACTTCCGGCGAAGCAGGAGTTCATAGGACGGATCGTTGAGATTTCCCAAGCATGTCGTCGAAACCAAGCGTTCAGGCATACTCTAACCCTCGACCTCGACGAGCTCGATATCAAAGTTGAGGTCCTTGCCGGCCAGCTCGTGGTTGGCGTCGAGCGTCACGGCCTCGGGCGTTACGTCGATGACCACGGCGGGGACGGGCATACCGCTCGGCGTGGACAGGAAAAACTTCATGCCCTTCTCGATCTGCTCGATGTTGGGAACCTGTTCGGCCGGGAAGGTAATAACCATCTCGGGATTGTGCTCGCCGTAGGCATCGGCAGCAGGAATGTGCACGGTCTTCTTCTCGCCCACCTGCATGTCGACAACAGCGGCGTCGAAGCCCTTGATCATCTGACCGGCGCCGCAGGTGAACTCCAGCGGCTCGCCGCGATCGTAGGAGCTATCGAACTGCGTGCCGTCGTCGAGCGTGCCGCGATAATGGGTCTTGACCTTCTTGCCCTGGTTGGACATGGTAACCTCCGTGATAAGGGCGGCGCACAACGCGGACCGCCATGAACATATGGCGCTAACTATACCCTAGTCATACAATTCAAAGACAGTTTGCAAAGAAACGCTGCAACCGGAGGAACCATGGCATATCCCGTATTTGACCTACACTGCGACACCGCCGACCGCATCGGCTGGGCCACACTCGATCTCGACCTGCGCTTTACCGCCGGTACCGACGGTTATTTCCCCGGCGACGAAACGCATCCGCAGGATTTCGACCTCATCGAGGGTAACGCCTGCGCCATCTCGCTCGCAAAGATCGGCAACACGCCATGGGCACAGTGCTTCGCCACGTTTGTCCCCGACGAGATTCCCACCGCCCACGCCGCGCGCTTCCAGGCGCAGATCATGGCGCATATGAGCGGCCAGGCAATGCTCAACCACGACAGTATGGTCAACGTGCGCAGCGCCGCAGACATCCGCCCCGCGCTCAAGGACGGCAAGGTCGCTTGCATCCACACCATCGAAAACGCCACGTTCTTTGCCGAGGACCCCGCGCTGATCGAGGTGCTCAAGAGCTTGGGCGTACTCATGTCGTCACTCAGCTGGAACGCGCAGGGGCCGCTCGCAAGCGGACACGATACCCACGCCGACCTCACCGCCGCCGGCATCGAGGCACTTACGCAGATGGAGCACGCCGGCATGGTGCTTGACGTCTCCCACCTCAACGATGAGTGCTTTGACGAGGTTGTCGCCCACGCCACGCGTCCCTTCGTCGCCAGCCACTCCAACTCCCGTGCGGTTTGCGGCGTCAAGCGCAACCTCACCGACGACCAGTTCCGCACCATTCGCGACATGGGCGGTATCGTCGGCCTCAACTACTGCAGCGAGTTCCTTTCCAACGACGCAACCGACAAGACCGCCGCAGACGTCACCTTCGACCAGCTAGCGGCACATATCGAGCACTGGCTCGACCTGGGCGGCGAGGACGTCATCGCGCTCGGCGGCGACTGGGACGGCGCCACTGTGCCCGCTTTCCTCTCCGATGCCAGCATGATGCCCGAGTTCCAGAACATGCTCTCCAAGCACTTTGGCAAGACCGTGATGCAAAAGCTCTGCAGCGACAACGCGCTTGCCTTCTTCGAGCGCTATTAATTTCACATCCCTTGAGCGGGCCGGCATGCCGAACGGTCGACATGCCGGCCCGTCCCCAATCTGAAGGACCGCTTTTGACGCAGCAGTTTACGATTTCCGTATCCCGACCGGATGGGACGCCCATCCCTGTCGTCGTTACCAAAAAGCGCGTCAAGAACTTCAACCTACGCGTCACATCGAGCGGCGAGGTCCACGCCAGCGCACCGCTCGGCGCCAGCCGCGAGCGTATCGAAGCGTTTGTGAAGCGCAACAGCGCCTGGATTATCAGCCGACTTGCCCAGCGTGAGCAGCGTCAGGCGACGGCGCGAGAGCCGCTCAGTCCCTCGTCCATCATTGCACTTTGGGGCAAGCCCATTACGGTACAGGATGCACTCGATCACAACTTTGCATCACCCGCATCGCGACCCAAACAGGCCACCTTCGCAAGTTTTATGGGTACCGATGAGCCAAGTGGGCGCACGCAGGCAAAGCAGCGCACAGCCCTTGACGGCCTAACGCCCAAAGAACTCCAGACCCGCATCGACCAACTCTATGCATCCGAGGTCACCGCAGCGCTACGCGACATCGTGCACGCGTACGAAATCGCAATGGGCGTCACCGTTTCCCGCATTTCCGTACGCAGCATGAAAACGCGTTGGGGCTCATGCACGCCCAAATCCGGCGCCATTCGCATCGGGCGCGAGCTCGCCGCCTACCCCGTCGAATGCCTCGACATGGTTGTCGCCCACGAGCTCGTCCACTTGCTCGAGCCAAGCCACAATCAGCGGTTTCACGCCCTGCTCGACACGTACTGCCCCAACAATAGAGCTCTGTCGCAGCGGCTCAAGCAGCCTCCCGTAGAGACGTATTAGAACCGGTTAGCGCACGCGCTCGATCTCGACACCGCAGCTTGCCAGGGGCAGGTCAACAGGAGCCCACGGCTTATCGAGCTTTATGCGCACACCAAGCAGCGAGGGATAACGGCGCAGCAGCATCTGGGCCGTCCCCTCGGCTGCCGCCTCGATGAGTTTAAACGTATGCTCGCGCAGATAGCCATCGACATCGTGGCACACCGAGCCGTAGTCAATCGAGGCGTCCAAGTCATCGTGCTCCCCCGCTGCGCGCAGGTCGGCATAGAGCACCAAGGACACGATGAACTTCTGACCCAGCGCGTTCTCCTCGGGATACACGCCATGGTTGGCAAAAACCTCTAGGCCGTCAATGACAATACGGTCGGCATGGCGCAAGTCGTCATAGCTCACGTGGGGCACCGCCGTTGCGGTGGATATTTCGCCCCTTCCACGGCGGGCGAGCTCGGCGCCTTCAGTCTTGGTTGCACTCTCGGGCAGCTTCTTGTTACTCATCGCGATCGTCTCCTTCGTTTAGAACCCCGACCGCGCAAACTAACTACACGCGAATCGACAGGTTCTTTTTATCATCGCTCCAGTTGCAAGCATTGCGCGCGGGGCATGCAAAGCAGGCGCGCGACGCTTTGTCGGCTGCATAGAGCAGACGCTCAAGCGGTTGGCTGTTCACGCGCAGCTTTCGATGGCCCAAAATGGCCGTCTTAATGGCTGCGGCATCGGCCGGCTCAAACGCCACATCATCGGGCATGCCGCCGAGAATCGCATCAGCGACGCGTTCGCTTGCAACATCATGGGATATACCCGATTCGTACTGTTCATCTTTGCCGATATCGTGAAGAAGTGCTGTGGCGTAGATGACCTCGCGGTCAAATTCGAGCTGTTCCTCGAGATTCTTGATCCACATAATGCGAGCGACATCGAGCAGATGGTCAATACCGTGGCGGCAGAAAATGCGTCCCGATTCCAACTGCGCAATGTTACCCAGGTGCCGCCGGAACAGCCCGTTGGCACAAATGTAATCAATGCGAGGCATAGCACCAAAAGGGGCCAGGCCCGAAGCCATAAGGCCGCGACGCGACGTCCCCTCATCGGTCTTCGATGTAAAGTCGTTGACGACCCTCATGTTAACGGCCCAGCATCCTAAAGAACCGCTCCTCGAGCGCGGGATCGGTCTCAAAGACGCCGCGGCGAGCGAGCGTCACGGTCTTGGTGCCGGGCTTTTGCACGCCGCGCATGGTCATGCACATATGCTCAGCCTCCATGAGCACAATCGCTCCCTGGGGAGCGAGATAATCCATGAGGGCGTCGGCAACCTGCGCACACAGCTGCTCCTGCAGCTGCAGACGACGGGCATAGACCTCAACCGTGCGAGCGAGCTTAGACAGACCCGCCACGCGACCGTTAGGGATATAGCCGATCGCAGCCTTGCCATAAAACGGCAGCAGATGATGCTCGCACAGCGAGTAAAACGTGATGTCGCGCTCGATAACCAAATCGTTCGAAGCGACGGCAAAGGTTTTGGACAGGTGCTCCTCGGCACTCTGCTCCATACCGCCGGCGATCTCGCCATACATACGGGCAACGCGCGCCGGGGTCTCCAGCAGGCCCTCACGAGTTGGGTCCTCGCCTATGCCCTCAAGCAACAGCTTAATGGCGGCCTCGACTTTTTCCTGATCGACCATCTGGGCCTCACTTTTCCGATTTCACGTTCGCGCTATGGTACCACGCCCTTCGGCATCGACCACAAGCTACATAGTATGGGTCGAATAGACCGGATCATCACGCCAAAGTTCAACCGCATCACAAAGCGCAACGCCCTCGCGCTCAGCACGGTCGCGCGTGGCGTTCATATCGATCACGCGCTGGTTACTCGAGCCCCTAAAACGCAATGAGATATCGTACAGATCCTGAACAAACGGGCCGTCCACCAACATATCGAGGCAGGCAAGGATACGGTCCGTGACTTCGGTATGGTGACGACCGCCCGGCATAAGTTCCTCGAGCACGTCGCCAGTAAAACACCAAATGGTCTTTCCTGACCCCGCAGGATAAGCGGCACGAACACGCTCGACAAACTCAACGAGCCCCGCCTGATTCTCAGGTTCCATAGGCTCGCCGCCCAGAATCGTCAGGCCGTCAATAAAGGGATGGTCGAGGCTCTCGATAATCTTGTCCTCGACGGCACGATCGAACAGCTCGCCCGCAGCAAAGTCCCACGCGACAGAGTTAAAGCAGTTCTTGCACCCACGACGGCACCCGCTCACAAACAGAGAAGTACGAACGCCTTCCCCATCAGCAATGTCGAAATACTTAATGTTCGCGTAGTTCATAGGTAACTCTCCCGGGAGGCCGGGACATATCATCCCGTCCTCAAACATTCTCGGCCTTCGGCCTGCGAAACTGCGGGCGGGACGATATGTCCCGGCCTCATGCAAAGGGTAACTCAATGAACGAAGCGAACATCGAGTATAGGGTTCGAGGTCCAATAAATACTCAGCTGCAGCTCAGCCGCAATTGCAAGCAGATCGTCATTGCAGCTCAACTCATTTCCGCTAAGAACTTCGAGGAGCGAGCAGACCGCATGCCGCATCTCAGCTACATCACCTTGGCTGTCCCGCAGCGAGGCCCCGGACCTTTGCTCGATATGAGTTCCGCACGAACAGGAGGCGCCAGTGGCGCCTCCGTCGTGAGCCAGGACTGTCCGAAATAGCGAGTAAAGGTCCGGGGCCTCGCTACGGGGCAGCCTGGGATGGTTATTAGAGATGCAGCACGCGGTCGCGGATCTCCTCGGTTCGGCCCTGGTTCCAGAATTGGGTACCGATGTAGCCGCACGTACGACGAGCGACGTTCATCTTCTCCTGATCGCGGTTGCCGCAATTGGGGCACTCCCACACCAGCTTGCCGTCATCCTCGACAATCTTGATCTCACCGTCGTAGCCGCACACCTGGCAGTAATCGCTCTTGGTGTTGAGCTCGGCGTACATGATGTTGTCGTAGATGTACTGCATCACGCGGATGACAGCCTTGAGGTTGTCCTGCATGTTGGGAACCTCGACGTAGGAGATGGCACCGCCCGGCGAAAGTTGCTGGAACATACCCTCGAACTTGAGCTTGTCGAATGCGTCGATCTCCTCGGACACGTGGACGTGGTAGCTGTTGGTGATGTAGCCCTTGTCCGTCACGCCCGGGATGATGCCAAAACGACGCTGCAGGCACTTGGCGAACTTGTAGGTCGTCGACTCCAACGGCGTACCGTACAGCGAGAAATCGATATCGCTTTCGGCCTTCCACTCCGCGCACTTGTCGTTCATGCGCTGCATGACGGCCATGGCAAACGGCGTGCCTTCCTTCTCGGTGTGGCTGTGGCCCGTCATGTACTTGACGCACTCATACAGGCCGGCATAGCCAAGGCTGATGGTAGAGTATCCGCCCACGAGCAACTTATCGATCGTCTCGCCCTTCTTCAGACGCGCTAGGGCACCATACTGCCAAAGAATCGGCGCGGCATCCGAAAGCGTGCCCATCAGGCGCTCATGACGGCACAGCAGGGCGCGGTGGCACAGCTCGAGGCGCTCGTCGAAGATTTTCCAGAACTTATCCATGTCCTGATGCGAGCTCAGCGCGACATCGGGCAGGTTGATGGTCACAACACCCTGGTTAAAGCGGCCATAGTACTTAGGTTTGGTCGGGTCATAGTTCAGCGCGTTGGCAACATTGTTAAAGCCGTTGCCCGAGCGGTCGGGCGTCAGGAAACTGCGACAACCCATGCAGGTGTAGCAATCGCCGTTGCCGGCGGTCTCGCCCTTCGACAGCTTGAGCTCGCGCATCTTCTTCTCGGAGATGTAATCGGGCACCATGCGCTTGGCGGTGCACTTGGCAGCCAGCTGGGTCAGGTAGAAGTACGGAGAATTCTCGTGAACGTTATCGTCCTCGAGTACATAGATAAGCTTGGGGAATGCCGGGGTAATCCACACACCGGCTTCGTTCTTAACGCCCTCATAGCGTTGACGAAGCGTCTCCTCCACGATCATGGCAAGGTCGTGCTTCTCCTGGGGCGTACGGGCCTCATTGAGATACATAAAGACCGTCACGAACGGCGCCTGGCCATTGGTGGTCATAAGGGTCACGACCTGATACTGAATCGTCTGGACGCCGCGACGGATCTCATCGCGCAGACGGTCCTCAACGACCTCACGGACCTTTTCGGCAGATGCCGAAACACCGAGCTCCTCGAGCTCGCGGGCAACCTCGCCGCGAATCTTTTGACGGCTCACCTCAACAAACGGGGCAAGATGGGTCAGCGAAATAGACTGGCCGCCGTACTGGGAGGAAGCAACCTGGGCGATAATCTGCGTCGCGATGTTGCAGGCAGTCGAGAAGCTGTGCGGCTTCTCGATCAGCGTGCCCGAGATAACGGTGCCGTTCTGGAGCATGTCCTCCAGGTTCACCAGGTCGCAGTTATGCATGTGCTGGGCAAAGTAGTCAGAATCGTGGAAGTGGATCAGGCCCTCATTGTGGGCATCCACGATCTCCTGGGGCAGCAGCACACGCTGAGTCAGGTCCTTGGAAATCTCGCCGGCCATATAGTCACGCTGGACGGAATTGACGGTCGGGTTCTTGTTAGAGTTCTCCTGCTTGACCTCTTCGTTATTGCACTCGATCAGCGACAGAATCTTGTCGTCGGTCGTGTTCTTCTGGCGCTTCAGGCTCTGAACATAGCGATAGATGATGTAGTGGCGAGCAACCTCGTAGCAGTCGAGACGCATGATCTCGTCCTCGACCAAATCCTGGATCTCCTCGACCGAAACGGTGTGGCCCGCGTTCTCGCATGCCTCGGCGACGTTTTGTGCCGCGTAAACCACCTGGCGGTCGGTTAGACGAGAGCTCTCCTCGACCTCCAAGTTGGCGGCGCGGATGGCATTGACGATCTTATCGATGTCAAAGACAACCTCGGTGCCGCTGCGCTTGATGATCTTCATCCTCTTGCCTCTTTCGCATCGTAGCCTCATTGCGCTTCAGAGCCAAACGATGCCCGGCAGGGCCTGTCCCTGTCTTGCGGCGCCGTCGCGCAATCTGTGTTCTCGATAAACCATAAGCCTCCATGCGGACATTCCCAGAAGCCGATCAAGCGGCTCAAGGACACGTTCAAAAGAGGCAGTTAAGGTCTTCGTTCTCTGTCCGCCATCTATCATACGACAAAGAGGCATCTATATCCTGTATTCTTTTTTTAGGTCAAACACAACATATAGTGTTTCAGCAGGTCAAAGCAATTAGTCATTTTGCAAACGCATTAAAAATGAAGGGCTCTTGGCAGAGTGCTAAAACGTTATCAGCTCGACTACCTGCACGGCAGTTTTGAAACCCCCTCAACCGCGCCGCTGACAAATCCTACCAAAACCAAGCCGCTCACGCCAAAAGAATCCAAAAGATTATGCTTGACCAACATGTTGCGGTCGAATGCCGGCGGACGGAGCGACAGGACTGTAAACGCTCGGAAGACTACAGCCCCGGCGCCCCGTCCGCCGGCATTCGATAGGCGAGGATCTATTACCTCTCTTCGCGAACCATCATGCGGCCGAGAGCCGCTGTAAAGGGATCGAGCAGCACGCCGGCGATAACCACAAAGGCCCATCCCTTTGTGACGAGGCCGGCCCAACGCGCGAAGAACGTACGGCCTTCAATCGTTCCGAATCCTCCTTGGAAGGCAATCTCGCCAAAACCGATCACCATAAAAAGGAGCGTGGCACCGATGACCGTACCGGCGATCTTGTGTGATGCACTCCCCTGCTCAAAACCAAAAAAGTCCAGGCACATACCAACCGTTTTGCCAAACAGCGGGAGTGCGCTCAGAACCTCGGCGATCACCGTGGCCACGATGAGTTGTCCCCAAAAGCCCGTGGGGCCCGTCAGATCCAAGCCAGGCGCCCCTTCAATGATGGGGAGAAACGCGCAGAGCAATAGCGGGTTAAAGAAGCCGTTGAGAATACCGATAACGCGCCTGACAGGTAACTTCATAGCCGTAAGCCTTTCAAAGTCATTGATAGAAAGAGGGCCGCCGGCATATGTCGGCGGCCCCGATAAAACATGATGTGCGGCAAAGCAACTACTCGAGCGGCTACTCCGCCTCGCCGCCGGCCGCCATCTTCTCGGCCTCGGCAAGCTGGGCCGGGGTGAGCTTGCGATACTTAATGGCGCCAAAGACGACACAAGCCGCACAGACGATCATGCCGGCGATGAACTTCTGGTCAATCGTTGCACCAAACGGCGACGTCACGGCCTCAAACACAATGGGAGACAATGCCATGCCAAAGTTGATACCTGCCATGCCAATGGCGAGGTTAAACGCACGTCCCTCGGGGGCAGAGTTGCCGGCGGCAAAATTGCCCTCCAGCGGCACGTAGGTCTCCTTGCCCAGCGCAACGACAAAACCCGCAACGCACAGCACCATAAAGGCGGGCGCAACCAGCGTCAGGCCCAGGCCGACGAGCGTCACGCCCCACGCGATCGGCATAGCCAGGTTCTTAAACTTGGCAAACAGCGGACCGACCAAAAGACCAGCCGCAATACCGGCAACGGTCATAACGGTAGAGGCAAGACCGGCCTCCACGGTACCGCCAAAGCCACGGCCCACGACAAGCAGCGAGACATTGGAGCTAAAGAGCTGGAACGTAAGTACGAACACAAAGCTCATGAGCGTGATAATCGCGACCTCTTTAGGCATATTGGCAAACACGTTGACCTCGCGCTTGGGCTCAAGATGACCCTCAGGAAGGCAAACAGCCTCGATTACGATGAAAATGATCATGATGAAGTACGCCGCATAGCTGTGGAACCACTCGGCAGAACCCAAGATGCCGGAAACCATCGTCCAGATAATGCCGCCCAGTGCAACAAAAGTGGAGTAGATGCCCATGACAAACGAGCGCTGCTTTCCGCCAAAGTAATCCGCGATAAGAGCGTCCGTTGAATTCTGCACGGCACCGAGACCAAGGCCCATGACAGCAGAAGCCGCTAAGACTTGGCCGAGCGAGTCGTGGAACACCAGCACCGAGGCGCCTGCCAGCATCACGATAATGTGACCGACGAGCGTCGTCTTCTTCTTGGACACGCGAGAGGCAAGCTGTGAAGAGACGAGCATGGCGGACAACGCCATCATCAACGGGATGATGCCGATAATCATCTGAACGGCAGCGATGTTCTCGTTGGGAAACGCGGCCGCAACAGAGGCCACGATGGGAACGGGCACGAGCATGCCCATGATGCACATGGCGGCTGCGTAAATGCCCACCAGGTACTTGATCTTGGTTTTATCCATGATCCATCCTTACACTTAAAGAAAAGGGTCGGAGCGGCCAGACATCACCAGCGGCCGCCCCAAACACAGCACTATTAGTCGTTGAATCCGGTGAACACGGGTTCTCCGCTGTACACGAGCGCTTCCTCGACACCATCGAGCACGCGGCAGGCGCCAGACGCCATCGCCTCGAGCTCAAACTCGCCGGGATAAGCCGATACGGGAGCGATCCAAGAGCAGCATTCCTCAATCGAGGCAACGAGCTCCTTGCTGTGGACCATGCCGCCTCCGAGCAAGATGCCGTCGACGTCGCCCTTCAGCACGCAGGCCATCTCGCCAATCCACTTGCAGATTTGGTAAACCATTGCATCCCAAGCGCGTGCTGCAGCCTTATCGCCCGCAGCGGCACGTTCACACACCTCGATGGCATCGGACGTACCCAAAAGGTCAACGAAGCCACCGGTCTTCATGCAATGGGCGCGGGCAACGTCGAGACCATGTTCCGCCGTATACTTCGCGACCTCGATTGCGGGGACCGAGCCACAGCGCGTCGGCGCCATGGGGCCCTCGCCGCCGACGATGTCGTTGCCGTCGACCATCTTGCCCTTAAGGTGAGCGGAAATCGAAATGCCACCGCCGATATGACAAACAATAAAGTTACACTCGTCATATGCGCGACCGAGCTTTGCCGCGTGACGAATGGCGGTCTCTTTAAGATTAAGGGCGTGCAGGTGCACGTTTCGATACACGCCCTTAATGCCCGTCATACGTGCGAGGTCGCACAGCTCATCGGTATCGGGAGGATTCACCACAAAAGAGGGCTTGCCCGTCTTTGAAGCGAACTCATGGGCAATCTGGGGGCCAAGCTGCGCCGGGTGCTGAATGCCGTTCGCACCGATGCGGGCATGCTCGAGCATGACCTCATTGATGGCATACGTGCCGCCGGGCAACGAAAGCAAGCCGCCGCCGCGACCGACAAATGCATCAAAGTCCTCGAGCTTCAGGCCCGCCTCCCCCAGTGCTCCAAGAATCAGATCGCAGCGATACGGCATCTGAGCCGAAACCCCATCGAACTGGGCGAGGTCCTTCGCATCGTGCGCAACGTTCTTGCTGAGCTTGCACTCATCACCCTCAAAAACGCCCACCTTCGTGGAAGTGGAACCCGGGTTGATTACCAGGATGCGCCAGGGAGTCTTTTTATCGGACATATCTTAAGCCTCCTTAAGCGCCTGGGCGCGCACGCAGCTCATCACCACGTTGCCGACGATCTCGTCGACGGGCGCAGAGCGCGAGCAATCGCACACGATCTTCTTGAAGCCCTGAAGCATGGGGCCGTAAGCATTGGCGCCGGTCAGGTTCTGGATGATCTTGACGCCGATATTGCCAACGTTGATATCAGGCCAGATGACCACGTTGGCCTGTCCCGCAACAGCGGACTCACGACGTACCTTCTTGGCCGCAACCTTGGGGTTAATCGCCGAGTCAAACTGGAACTCGCCGTCGATGGCAAGGTCGGGACGGCGATCGTTGGCAATCTCGCGAGCGCGGCGTACTTTGTCGACGAGTTCGTTATCCATCGAGCCGTCAGTCGAATGCGAAAGCAGCGCGCAACGGATATCCCATCCGGTCAGCGAGCGCACCGTTTCGCTCGACGAAATCGCGATCGAGGCAAGTTCCTCGCTCGTAGGGTCGACGCAAACGGCGGAATCGCCAAAAGCCAAAAGGCCACCTTCGCCGCCGTTCCAGTTGGGAATGTCGGCGATACCGCACGAGCTCACGGTGTCCACCCCGTCGGCAAGGCCGACGATGGTCTGACCCGCCAGGATAATATCGCCCGTGGCGTTATCAATGCCGGCGAACATTACGTCGACATCGCCGAGCACCTGCAAAATCAGGGCGCGCTCAAGCGGACGCGCCATACGGCGCGCGGCGCCCTTGGGCTTAAACTTGCAATCCGGATGCGAAAGGTAGCGCTCGCAGCAGGCAGCGTTCGCCTCCTCGTCGGTCACATCGACAATCTCGATGCCGTCAAGGGAGATGCCGCGCTCATCGGCAAGCTCCTTGAGCTTACCGCCGTCGCCGACCAGCACACATTCGGCAAGATGCTCGGCGGCGATCTTTGCGACCGCCTGCATCATGGTCTCGTTTTCGCCCTCGGGAAAAGCAACGCGCATAGGCTTGGCGGCAGCCTGCTCGCGCAGGGTCTGCATCAGGTCCATGGCAGCTACTCCATCTCTTCGGCAGTGCGCTCGATAAGCTCGCCGATGGTCTTCATGACCATGACCTCGCGAACGGGGACCTCGGCATCGAGCTCGTTCTCGATCATGGAGGTCAGGGCGATCATCTTCATCGAGCCCTTGCCCAGGGTCTCAAACGTCGTCTCGGGGGTCACATCGCCATCGTAGTTGTAAGCGGACTTGGCAAAATCGCAGATCTGCTGAGTGAGTTCTTCGTTCATGATGGTGCCTTTCTAAGATAAAAAGAGGGGCGGCCACGGCGGGCTGGAGACACGGGTCCCGCCGTGGCCTAAGAGAGGAATCGAATTGTTAAAAGGGTGAAAACCTAGTCGTCAAGCTCAAACGTGAGCTCTTTGTAACCCGGTCGATCGATGACCTTGGCATGGACACCAACGGTCTCGCCCGCCATGAGCTTGGCGCGGATCTCGGGGGCCTTCTTCTTGGTAATGCCGTAGATGACGTAGGTGTACTGAGAACCCTCGTCAATATCGACGGCGCCGTAGGCGTACTTGCCATACTCCTTGAGGTAGGGCTTGTCGTTCTGCGGACCAGGCAGGGTAAAATCGATCAGATGGCCGTGACCGGAAACCTGGACCCAATCGGTCTTGTGGTAGCCGCAGGCATTGCAGGCAAGGTGAGGCGGAAACTCGACGGCTCCGCACTCGGGGCACTGACGTGCCCAATAGATGCCCTCTTCAAGACCCGTGTAGAACTTCTTGACCACGGGCTCCATATCTTTGAGTTGCATGAGAATACTCCTTATGGGAAATCGAAAACCGCGGTCGCTTAGGCGACGGTACGAAGAATCTGGCAGCGCACATTCTGAGAACCGCCAAAACCGCGCAGGAAGGCCGTCTCAGGAATCTTCTTCATCTGGGTTGCACCGGCGACGCCGCGCATCTGCTTGACGGCCTCGACGATATCGGCGATACCGGATGCGCCATGAGCGTGGCCGAAGTTGCAACGGCCACCGTGCGGGTTGATGGGCTTATCGCCGTCAAAAGCGGTGCGGCCATCGATCGCATACTTCCAAGCCTCGCCGCGCGGAATATAGCCGCACTCCTCGGCCGAGACGATCTCGGAAGCCAGGAAGAAGTCATTGCACATAAACAGGTCGATCTCATCGGGGCTCACGCCGGTAAGGTCGTAGACCTGCTTGGCAGCAAGCTCGGTAGCCCAGTGCTCGTTGTGAAGCAGGCCGGCTTCGACGGCAGAGGCGCCCGTGCCCAGAACCTCGATAGGTGCATACGGGACACCCATGGCCTTGGCCTTCTCCGTGGGCATCACGACAACAGCGGCGGCACCGTCGCATTTCTTCTCAAAGCCGGTAACGCGCAGGTACTGCGTAACGCGCGGGTTGTACATGCTCTTGAGATACTCGTCGGCGGTATCGAACCCAGCCGCCTTCGCATCCTCCTCGACCGTGGTCTCGTACCAGGCAAGGGGATTCAGGACGGCACCGCGGCGAAGGCTCTTGGTAAGGCCGTTCAGGGCGTCATCGATCTGATCGGCAGTAAGGTCGTACTGCATCGAATACTCGTTGATCCAGTTGTCGAACGACACGCCAAAGGCACCATCGAGCGGGCGACCATACGCGCGGTCATAGATCTTATCGAGCGAGGGAATCATGACGTCAAGCGTAAAGTCCTGGCGAATATGCGAGGGCATGTGCTCAACGGGAAGGGTCGAAGCCAAATCGCAGGCACCCGTAAGGACGACATCGTAGGCACCGGAGGCGACTGCCATCACGGCCTGCTCAAGGGCGACGTAGCCCGTGCAGCAAGCCTCGGAATGATGGACGGAACCCTTGGCGCGAACGCCAAACCAATCGGCAACCTGCATGTTGGGGGTAATGCAATCGCCAACAAGATACGGATTGGCGCTGCCGTGGTAGAAAAAGTCGATATCGCGGGGCTCAAGACCGGCATCGGCAATTGCCTCGAGGGCAGCATAGCCAAACGCCTCGCCCTCGCCAATGCCCTGGGTCTCGGGATGCTCCTCAAAATCCTTGAACGGGGTGCAGCCTACGCCTACAATCGAGACGCTGCGCATGTTCTTTCCGAGCGTAACCACTGAATATCACATCCTAATCATGTGAGGGTGTACGGAGTGATGGCGCAGTCCGGCCGCGAGCGAAGGTGAGAGAGCGCTCGCGGCTTTTCTGTGCCGTCACACGTTGAACTACTGCAGTGGTTCTTTTGAACGTAGCTTTAGTTTATGAGGGGTTTATTTGGTGTTGTGGGACAAAAAGCCGTTATATGTCCCATCATTTGGTACGCATAGCTTAATTTCGTTCCAAATAGCAGATAAATGACCGTGCTTAAAACCGATTCATAGGGTTGGAGCACTTTGAGTTCGCTGCATGCGCAACCGTTCATCCCTAAAAAACAGCCGCTCACCCGAGTGGCTTTTCAAAATCGGGGATACGTGGGTGCCAATGGCGCGAGGTATCGTCGACAAAGAGCGGTGCGTAGAACATGCGATTGAGCGCGGCGGCAACGGTTCGTGCCTCAAGGTCAGGCCGGACTTCGAGCCAATACTGGATGAGGTTATGGTGGCCCGCAAGCGCAAAAGCAAGATACAGATCGAGGTCCGTCTCATCCGAAAACGTCGACCGCAAACGATCGCGAAAATAGTCATGCATGAAGATCGTTGCCTTGTGTGCAAACACGGGATCACCGTTATCGCTGTTAAGCGCCAGGACTTTCGAGCGATTGGCCTTGAGGATTTCCATGCGCTTGATCATCGTGGGCGTGGGATCAAGCTGCGCATCACCAAAACGAGCCTCAAGGGCAACGTCGTTAATGTCTTGCATGTTCTGGAGCAGCTCATCTTCAAAGCGCTTGACCACATCATCGACAGAGCGGTAGCAACGATAGAAGGTTGATTTTGATGTATGGGCAAGACGGAGTACGTCGGTGACCTTAATCGATTGCACAGGCGTTGTCGCCATAAGTTCAAAGACGGCGCCTTCGATCCGCGAAGCAATATCGTTTTTAGCGTTCAGTGACATAGAAGGCCTCCCCTGTTGGCGATTGGCTACTATGGCTACCCGAAAGGCATGCTCCTCAATGGCGATATGGGGCATAGAACGCGCTGCACAAGAGATGACACACTGGCCAAACACCACCGAGGAAGTAAACCATCCGCTCGGCAACCCGTCTTTGCGGGGATCGATTGAAAAGCCGGACCCCTCCGCCTTCAGGACGGCTTCGATACGCGTCCAAACCCGACACAGCCGAAAGGCGCGTTCCTGCGAATCTGCCGCAGCGTCAATCCACGCCCGTTCCCTTGAGCTCGCCATACGCTCAACCGCAATAGGTACAATCTCATCGACCGCCTCGATATCCACGCCAATAGGTCCTCCGACCGACCGAGCAACATCGGAAACAGCGAGGACGGCCACGCTTCCGCCATGTGAAATGGAAATAGAGGGGGCCTCCCCATCCGCAAGCTCGATCTTGCCGAAAGCAGAGCGCGCAAGCTGGGTGTCGTCGAAGACACCCAGGGCGTCGCGAAGCAGCAGACCCACGCCCGCAGCTTCCCTCCGAGACGCAATGGGGAGATCTCCATTGGAGGCACGCGAGGCATAACGTCCCGCGATTGATGCCATATCAACGGTCTCGCCGGGATCGATCGCAGAAACGTCAACGAGATGCACGGTTATGTTCAAAATGGTCAACCCCCACTCGATTGAGATGACAAGGCTAAACTGACGTTCAGAACCGCTCTTTCATGAAGCGAGGTACCTTTTGCCGGCGATTTGGCGACCAAAACAAAACAGCTCAGAGGCTAAGCCTCTGAGCTGCGAACATTTGGTGGGCGTTAGAAGATTTGAACTTCTGACCTCTTCCGTGTCAGGGAAGCGCTCTCCCCCTGAGCTAAACGCCCAAATGGAGCGGACAACGGGGCTCGAACCCGCGACCCCAACCTTGGCAAGGTTGTGCTCTACCAACTGAGCCATGTCCGCCTGCGAGGATTTAATATACGGGATAATCCACCCAAATGCAAGAACTTTTTTTGAAAAGTTTTGCGACACCCTCGCGAACCTCGCGAAGACATCAGCCACCACGGAAAGCGCAGGCAAACGCAAACTCGCCGCAAGAGGCCCCTACAACTCAGCGAGCATGATCCAGGCAGAACTGTCCTGCGCGAGCTTGCCGTCTGCAAGCGGTGATGAGGTGAGCAGGACCCTGCCCGCCGGCAGCTCCACGGGTGCTGCACCGAAGTTCGTCACACACGCCCAGCCGTTGTCACGGCGATAGGCGATGACGCCGCCCTCAGCGCCCTCGGCACCATCCGCAAGGCCGGTGCGCCCGTCAAGATCGAGCCACTTAAGATCGTTGGCGCGCCCGCGCAGCTTGCGCCGCAGCCAGAGGGCGTCACGATAGAGCGCAAGCATCGATGTCGGGTCCGCTTCTTCCCTATCGGCAGCGTAATCGGAAAACCATGCAGGCTGCGGCAGATGGGGCGCCGCATCGGCGTCCGCCGGTGAAAACCCAAACGATCCGCCCTGCACGGGATCGTCCGCTGCCACCCACGGCAGGGGCACACGGCAGCCGTCGCGCCCCTTCTCGCGCTTCGGTCCGTGCGTATTGGTCGCAGTAGGATCTTCGAGTGCGGCCCACGGGATATCGGCCACCTCAAAAAGGCCGAGCTCCTCACCCTGATACACGTATGCCGAGCCCGGAAGCGCCAGCTCAAGCAAAAGGGCCGCCCGCGCGCGGCGCTCACCGAGTTCACGGCCCTCGTCATAAGACGACCCGTCGCGTAAGAGCCAGTCGAGCGCAATCTGATGGTAGCGCGTCGCCTTGATTTGCGGCAGGGCATAGCGTGTCGCCACGCGCGGCACGTCGTGGTTGGAGAGTACCCAGGTCGAGGCAGAATTGGATTCGATAGCCGCCTTCAAGCCCTTCTCGATTGCAGCGTGCATGTCATCATAGGTCCAAGTGGCCTTGGCGAACTCAAAGTTGAATGTCTGGCCAAGCTCGCTGGGGCGTGCGTAGAGATACTGGCGCTCGGGCAGAACCCACGCCTCGGCAACGGCGCTGCGCGGCGGATCATAACGGTCGAACACGCGGCGCCACTCGCGATAGATCTCATGGACCTCGTTGCGGTCCCACAGCGGATGGGTGCCGTCCTCAACCATGTCATCGCCCTCGGCGAGATGCCACCGGTCGAGGTCATCGCGGTCGAGATCCTTGGCGAGACCGTGCGCCACATCAATGCGAAAGCCATCGACGCCTCGATCGCTCCAAAACGCCAGGACGTCGCAAAAGAACGCATGAACCTCGGGACACGACCAGTCAAAGTCCGGCTGCTCGGGCGTAAACATGTGCAGATACCACTGACCGTCCGCGACGCGCGTCCAGGCGGGGCCGCCAAAGTTGGCATTCCAATTGGTGGGAGGCAGCTCGCCGTGCTCGCCGCGACCATCGCGGAAGATATAACGGGCGCGCTCGGGTGATCCGGGGCCGGCGGCAAGAGCGGCTTTGAACCAGGGGTGCTGGTTGGACGAATGGTTGGGCACGATGTCGACGATGACCTTGATGCCGTGCGCATGAGCCGCAGCGATCATGTCATCGAAGTCGTCAAGCGAGCCGAGACGTGGGTCGACATCGCAGTAGTCCGCCACATCATAGCCGCCATCGACAAGAGGCGATGGGTAAAACGGGCTCAGCCAGATGGCCTCGATGCCCAGCTGCTCAAGATAGTCCATCTGCTGGGTAATGCCCGCGATATCGCCCAGACCCGAACCAGTCGAATCCTTAAACGAGCGCGGATAGATCTGATAGATCGCGGCATCGGACATCCATGGGCGCGACGAGGACTTTTCTGTAGCCATGGGATGAGTCTCCCTTGCAACGAGGTTTTGCGAGATGCCCACGATGATACGCCCAAAGCGGACATTCGCGGCAAACAACGCCACAGCCACGCCCCAAACGCTCGCTCCCTCACGGGCTCGAGCCTCCTGGAGCGAATCAATCGATTAGTGAAAAGAACGGAAGACCCACTTCCCCGGCCACGACAGACACTATGACCCAATCCAGGGGCACGGAAACGAC